>NZ_QAJS01000001.1:286722-286844 GCF_003852595.1 Aquitalea sp. FJL05 | reverse complement strand
CCGTTCCAGTCGGATAAAGTTCTTAGGGTCCCCATCGTCTAGTGGCCTAGGACATCGCCCTTTCACGGCGGTAACCGGGGTTCGACTCCCCGTGGGGACGCCAGAGTACCAGACGTAGTACC
>NZ_QAJS01000001.1:286458-286643 GCF_003852595.1 Aquitalea sp. FJL05 | reverse complement strand
CAGACAGTAAGCTTTTGATGACACACTGACGGTTATCAGGAGTCCAGCATTACCGGGGGTATAGCTCAGCTGGGAGAGCGCTTGCATGGCATGCAAGAGGTCAGCGGTTCGATCCCGCTTATCTCCACCACACTACAGTCAGCTTGTGATGTCGGCTCCAGACCGCATGGCAAGTCAAGCAACAC
>NZ_QAJS01000001.1:273185-286380 GCF_003852595.1 Aquitalea sp. FJL05 | reverse complement strand
CTCAAAAGCCGGAATCTCACGATTCCGGCTTTTTTCATTGCGGCACCCTACTCTATATATTGCCCTGCTCCGGGCCAATCAGCTGATTGATGCGCAATACCTGATCTGCCGCCTGCAGCAGCAGCGGATGCTGCGCCATACCGAAACCATCACGCACCAGCGCCATGACAAAACGCATGCCATGCAACACCAGCCGTGCAGCATGCTGCTCATCCGGATGCAGCACATTGCCGGCCACCCGTGGCCGCAAGCGCCGCTCGCGCCCGGCAGCCATCAACCGCAAGCCCTCTGCCGGCGGTGACTGCCGGCTATACAAGCGGTAGGGCAAGGGCCACTCATCCACCACCGGCGGCTGGCGTCCGGTCAGCTCCTGTACCACCTGCTCCAGCTCGCCAGCCAGCCGCAGCAGCGCATCCAGCCCGGCCTTCACCTGACTGCGTCCGCCCTGCATCATCTGCTCGTGCAGCAACAGCACCCGGCGATGCAAAAAACGCAGCTTGGCCAGCGCCAGCCGACGCCCGTCGTCATCCTGCCCTTCCCTGGCCTGTCTGGCCAGATCATCCAGATAGGCCACCCAGTCCAGGTATTCAGCCAATACCTCGCTGCCGGGCTGAAAATCGGCCAACTGCGCCACCGCAGGCGCAGCGCGATAAGCCGGCAGTGGATTCCAGGCCGACGCATTCAACAACACATTCTGCTTGGGTGTGACTTTCACAGTGACTCCTCATCGCCTTGCTTGCCAGCCCCATGCAATTAAAACTGTACGCTTATTTTATTTTAAATATATCGGCAAATTATGCCGTAACTTCAGCCTCCGCCATAGTGCGCGCAGCAACCATGAAAAATGCCAGAGCAACGCTCTGGCATTTTTGGGCAGCAAAGACTGACAACTCAGGAAAACAGCATGTGCCCGAGCTTGGCGGCCTTGGTATCGAGGTAACGGTCATTGTGCGGATTACGCCCCACCATCAACGGCACCCGCTCTACTACATCAATACCAGCGTTCTTCAGGGTTTCCAGCTTGCGCGGGTTATTGGTCATCACCCGCACACTCTTGATGGACAGCGCATCCAGCATATGGCGCGCCACGCGGAAATCACGCATGTCCGCCGGAAAGCCCAGCTGTTCGTTGGCCTCTACTGTATCCGCACCGCCATCCTGCAGCTTGTAGGCGCGGATCTTGTTGATGAGGCCAATACCGCGACCTTCCTGCCGCAGGTAGAGCAAGGCACCACGACCTTCCTTGGCGATGGCGTCCAGTGCCGCCTCCAGTTGGAAGCCGCAATCGCAGCGCAGCGAAAACAGCGCATCGCCAGTCAGACACTCCGAATGCAGACGGGCCAGCACTGGCAGACCATCGGCAACATTGCCAAGGGTCAGCACCACGTGTTCGCGCCGGGTCTCGGTTTCCTCGAAACCATGCATGGTGAACTCACCCCACGGCGTGGGCAGGCGGCAGCTGGCCACATAATCGACAGCGGGTTCTACCAGGGGATTAGGAAATTGCACGGCCATGCTTGCTCCGGAATCTGTTCAGAAAGCTTAGCGCTTGCCACGCAAAGCAGTTAGTAATAGTCAGTACTATTTAACTGAGGGCAAGTTACATCTTTTCAAGCGGCGGCATGGCAGCGAATGGAGCGGCCAGAACAATGGCCAATGCTGCCAGCCAAACCAGACGGCTTTCATCGAAGAAACCCACCTGGCTGGATTCAGCATCCAGAATGCCCAGCACGCGGTCGTGCTCGTCAACGATGGGCAGGCAGACTTCGCTTTTTACCTTGGGATCGCATTCGTAATAGCCGCCGCCTTCTGCCCGCCAGGCGGCCACGTCTTCAATCAGCACGCCCCAGCCGGTCAGACCCACCCGGCTGTTATTGCTGGTTTCGGCAAATGCTTCAGTCAGCGGAAATTCCGCCCGGCTGGGCAGGCCCAGATAAGCCAGCTTGAGCAGACGCGCCTGCTTGCCTTCGCCGGCGCGGCGATAGATGCCCAGCCAGTCGGCACCGATCTTGTGATTGACCGAATCCACCAGCGCATTCAGATTAGTCAGCAGAGTGCGGGCCGGCTCGCTCTCGCCGCCAAACCAGGGGGCCAGGTCATACGGCTCGTCGGCCAGTTCCTCGATCAGCGAGCAAGCACCATCCTCGCTCAGCTTGGGCACCGGATAGCGGAACAGATCGCGCTGCACCGTCGCCTTGTCCACGTCCAGCACCGCCTGCAGGGTCATCACGGCGATTTGCAGTTCGGTACGGTCAAGCTTCAAACCCTGTTCGCGCACATAATCATTAAGCTGGCGGTTGGGTATCATCAACACTCCTGGCATTAGCATAAACATTTGTCGGCAGCCATCCGGCCGTCGACAACATCGAACCTGCAAGGATACCAAGACCACCGGCAAAAGTCGCCCCGTTCACCAGAGTGGTTTCCCGCGATTCAGTGGCCGGCTAGCCGCTTTGGTGTCCAGTCCTAACATAGGTTGACACCTGCCAGCATGCCGCACCTGCTGGTCAGATACCCACTACTGACGCCCGGTGTACTTCATCGGGCGTCTTGTAGTGCAGCGACTGGTGTGGACGCTCCTCGTTGTAAATCCTCACCGACTGTTCCACCATCTTCCTCGCCTGCTGCAAATCTGCTGGCCGATGCAGCAACAACTCGCCTTTCAGAATCCCGTTCACCCGCTCCGCCAGCGCGTTCTGGTAGCAATCGTACCCATCAGTCATCGAGCAGGTCAGCCCGTGTCTGGCGTGGATTTGCTGATAGTAGGCCGAACAATACTGAATCCCGCGATCTGAGTGATGAATCAGGCGCTGCCGCGAACGGCGTGTCCGCAACGCCATATAAAGCGCTCTGCTGACTTCCTCTGTTTGCAGGCTGTCATGCACGTGATAGCCAACAATTTTCCTGGAGTAAGCATCCGTCACCAGACTCAAGTACGCAAACCGCTGCGCTGTCGGCAAGTAGGTGATATCTGCCACCCATACCTGCTCCGCTCCCGTTGGGACACGCTGCTGCGGCCCGGCCTTCAGCAGATTCGGATGGCGGTAAAAGCGATGGTGACTGTGCGTGGTTTTATGGTAGGCCCGGTATGGCACCACCAGCAGGCGACTGGCACGCAACAGATCAAACAAACCGTCCCTTCCCAGTTTGATCCTCGCTTCTGCCATGCGCGATTTCAGCACATGGTGCAGCTTTCGGGTTCCCAGGCGCGGCTGGTGCAAGCGGATGTCCCGCACCCACGCGATGACTGTGCCATTCTGTTCGGCACGATGGCTTTCGCGTTGGCGGCCCTGGTAATAGGCTTGGCGACTCAGTTGGACATAGCGGCAAGCCCGGCCCTCGCTCAGCCCTTGGACGCGCCTTTGGGCAAGCACCTGCCCGAAGGCTTTTTTACGACGCGTACTCCGTAGTCTTGCTTCAAGACTTCAAGCATCGCTTCGAATAGCTGTGCTTTCTCATTGGCTTCTTTGAGTTGGGTTTCCAGCACCTTGATCCGCTGTTCAGGCGTCAGTGGCTTGCTCGCTTGGTCCGGCATTGCGATCCCCAGTGTGCGACGGGAGGGCTGGGCACTCCAGTCCTGCAAACCGTGCTTGCGTAACCATACCAGTACGGTAGAACGACCTTGAATACCATAGTGGCATTGTGCTTCTTTGTAAGTCAGTTCGCCTTTTTCCACCTGGGCAACGACCGACAGTTTAAAAGCCAGGCTGTAGTCTTGCTGGGTGCGCTTAATCCTTGATTCCATATGACTCTCCTTCGTTACGGCGAAAAAGTGTCAACTTATTTCAGGACGGGACATGGACATGAAAAAAGCTCCCTCGCGGGAGCTTTTGGTGTCATGCCAGGTGCGCGTAATCAGCCGGCACGGCCCAGCTTGAAGTTTTGCCACAGACGCGAGTACACGCGCAGGGTTTTCGGGTCAACCGACTTCATGATGAAGCCTTTTTTCACATCATCTGCCGTCGGGAAGATGCTGCGGTCAGCCAGATACTTCTTGTCAACAAAGGGACGTGCAGCCAGGCTGCCCGGTGCGTAAGTCACCTTGTTGGCGTTGGCGGCTGCCACATGCGGGTCCAGCGTGTAGTTGATGAAGGCCAGCGCATTGGCCACATTGGCCGAATCCTTCGGAATGGTCATGCTGTCCACCCAGAAAGCCACGCCAGACGACGGCATCAGCACCTTGATGTTCACGCCGCGCTTGGCTTCTTCGGCACGACGCTTGGCGATGTTCAGGTCGCCGCCATAACCCATGGCCAGGCAGACGTCGCCATTGGCGATGTCGTTGATATAGCCGGAGGACGAGAACTGGGTGATGCTGCTGCGGATGGCAGCCAGCTGCGGGGTAACGGCCTTGTAGTCGGCTTCGTTATTGCTGCCCGGCTGCTTGCCGTAGTAGTGCAGTACCTTGGGCAGTACGTCGGCAGCGGAGTCCAGAATGCTGACGCCGCAGGACTTCAGCTTGGAAGCGTACTCCGGCTTGAACAGCAGATCCCATTCATTGGCCGGCAGCTTACCGCCCAGCGCCTTTTTCACCTTGTCTTCATTGATGCCCAGAGTGATGACGCCCCAGAAATACGGCACGGCGTATTTGTTACCCGGATCGGATGCTTCCATCAGCTTCAGCAGGGCCGGGTCCAGGTTCTTGTAATTGGGGATCTTGCTCTTGTCCAGGGGCTGGAACAGGCCGGCCTTGATGCCGACTTCCAGCACATTATTGGAAGGCACGGTGATGTCATAGCCGGAGCGGCCGGTCACCAGCTTGGCATTCAGCGTCTCCATGCTGTCATACACGTCGTAGCGTACCTTGATGCCGGTTTTCTTGCTGAAATCGGGCACCGTGGTGGGCGCAATGTAATCCGACCAGTTGTAAATATTAACAACCGGTGCGCCAGCCTGAGCAGCCAGTGCAGATGCAGCCAGCAGGCCGCCTACAAGCATTTTTTTCATTGTTTCCCTACTCCTTCGATACAGGTTTGATGCTGCGTGCCTGTTTAGAATATCAGCACATTTGTGATCAAATCTACTATTTCCTTAAACAGCCACTGCGGACAGGCTGCTCGCAAGCAGCGGTTTGGTCCAGCACAAAGACAAAAACCGCCAGAATATGGCGGTTTTGACACTGGCTAGCAAGACAGCGCAGCAGCTAGTGCCGCGCCTCGCGCACGGCCGCCAGCAGGTCGTAATTGAACAGGGTATTGGCATCTTCCTCGTCAAATACATAATGCTGGTTGCAATAATCGCAGACGATTTCCACGCTGCCCTGCTCCAGCAAGACTTCGCCCACTTCCTGGCCACCCAGCATTTTCAGCATATTGCCCACCCGCTCCTGGCTGCAGTTACAGGCAAAGCTGACGCCCTCCGGCTCGAACACCCGTACCGTTTCCTCATGAAACAGCCGGTGCAGAATATCTTCTGCCGACAGGCCGAGCAGCTCTTCTGCCTGCAAGGTGCCGCCCAGAATGCTGATGCGCTCCCAACCTTCCGGCTCGCCATGTCCATCCGGCAAACGCTGCAACAGCATGCCGGCGGCCGTGCTGTCGTTACAAGCCAGCACCAAGCGGGTTTCC
The DNA here is from genome assembly GCF_003852595.1 of Aquitalea sp. FJL05. Lineage (NCBI taxonomy): Bacteria > Pseudomonadati > Pseudomonadota > Betaproteobacteria > Neisseriales > Chromobacteriaceae > Aquitalea > Aquitalea sp. FJL05. The sequence continues at coordinate 280,813 of NZ_QAJS01000001.1, read as the reverse complement.
AGCTGTTCGGAACGCAGCATGTAGTTTTCCAGCATCTGGCCGATGGTGTCGCCCTCTAGCGCCACAATGCCTTGCCAGGTTTGCGATTTGTCATGCCGGGGCTCCAGCGTGATGACAAACTGGCCGCTACCACCCAGCAGTTCCAGAATGGGAGCGTCGTCCGCCAGGTCGCCATCCCACTTGGCCGTGGCGCGTACCGTGCGGTCGTGATTGCACTCCACCACAGCCAAGCGCAAGGGGCCGCTGCCATGCAGCTGCAAAATCATCGCGCCCTCGAATTTGAGATTGGCAGCCATCAATTCGGCCGCCGCCATCATTTCACCCAAAATGGTTTTCAGGGCTGCCGGATAGGCCCGGCGTGCCAGCACCTGCTGCCATGCGCCATCCAGGCGCACCAGCGCACCGCGTACCGGTGCACCATCAAACAGGAAGCGTTGCAAAGTATCGTGTTGGCTCATGCTGTTTTTTCCTTGGCGGCGTCCTCGGCCACTGCTACGGTATAGACGGTCATTGGCAAGCAGGAATTGACATCAAACTCGCAACCGGCACGCACGCCGATTTCTGCGATTTCCTGCGCACTCAAATCCTGCTCATAAGCGGCAAACATCGCCCCCATGGCAAATTTGCGCCCTGAACCTATCGCCCAGAAACGCGAGAACTGGTAGATCTCGCGCATGGGATAGACACCAAAAATACCGTGGGCATTGGCGATCACCACCATCATCTGACTGGATTCATAGGGATCTTCCTCGTCCTCTTCCGGACGCAGGTAAAACCCGTCTTTCAATTTGGGATGCAGTTTGCGAAAGGTATCGAAAATACCCTTGCGACTGGTGAGATCCTTTTTCTTCAACTCTTTCAACGCACCTTGCAATACCAGGTCGTGGGCTGCAGAACCGGAAATGGCCAGATAGCTGTCGCCATGCTGGAAAATCTTGTTATGAAAACAGTCATAACCGGCCAGCAGTTTCTGGTCGTCGCCAAAGGTGGTCTGGCTATCGGCGGCAATAGCAATCTGATTGCCTTTTCTCACTGCCACAATGGTTGTCATTACTACGCTGCCTGCTTGCAAGGGAAGGGGCTAATATAGGGTCGCAACGCAAAAAAGCAAGTATGCAGCCCCCAGACAAGCACAAAGCCGACTTGCGTCGGCCTTGTCATCATCCACCAAGCACCAAGAACCTACAAAACCACGGCGGGCTTCTTCACCAGCTTAAGCTTGCTGCCTGCAGAGTTGTAGGACTGTGCTGCCGGATCTTGCGGCACAGCCTGCTGCTCGACAGGCACCCCACCCTTGGGCGGCAGGGACAGCCAGCGTACTGCCGCCAGCTCGCCCGGATTGCCGCTGTCGCTCTTGCAGGTCAGACACACCGGCTTGCCACTGCGCTCCTTGAGCGCGTGGTCCACCCGCTTGCCCACCACCGCCACCGAATGGGTACGCTGCCACTCCAGCAGGCTGTCGGCCAGATGGGGGAAGGACGGGTCATCCTGCTTGTAGTGGTTCTTGTAGGCCGTCAGCCACAGCTCACCAGCGCCATCCTCGTTGAGCAGGACGGTCTGGTAGGCCACGGTAACCGCCGCACCTTTTTGTACCGTACCGGCCAGATTCAAGGCATCGGGGTTTTTCAGCCGGATACAGCCATGGCTGCGAAAACCTGGCACCGAACCGGGCGCATTGGTGCCATGAAAACCCAGCCCCAGCTTGGCCTCGCCAAAGCGGATGAACACCGGCCCCAGCGGATTGTCTGGGCCGGGCGGCACCACGGTCAGCACCGGCTTGCCCTGGTTTTTCTGCTCGTCCTGGATCGACTTGGGCACATGCCAGCTAGGATCACGATACACGCCGGTAATGGCATAGCTACCAGTCGGCGTCTGGGTCAGCATCTTGCCTACCGCCACCGGGTAGATTTTTTGAAGACGGCCATCCTGATACAAAAACAGCCGCGCCTGCGGCAGATTCACCACCAGATGCTGGCCGGTCTGACTGATCAGAATATCCGGCTCTGGCATGTTGGCAGCCCAGCCAGCCATGCTGCCCAGCAGCAGAACCACACCAGGTACAAGAGTAAAAACCGACTGCTTCATCGCGCACCAGACCAATAGTTTTTGATTGAAGGCATCATAACAGAAACCCGATATCGACCGCTCTGGCAAAAACCCCTGCGCAGCGGCGCATATTTTGAGAAAATCACGCTTTTCCGCCTGATTTATCACACGAATACAATGACTCAGCAACAGACCATTGCTCTGGTCGAATCACTTGACCACGAAGGCCGCGGGGTCGCCCACGTCGACGGCAAAACCATTTTCATCGACGGTGCCCTGCCGTATGAAAAGGTAATATACAGCGCCTACCGCAAAAAGCCCACGTACGAAAACGCCGATACCACTGCCGTGCTGAAGGAAAGCTTCATGCGCGCCACACCAGCCTGCCCGCACTACGGCACCTGTGGCGGCTGTTCCATGCAACACGTCGAGTTTACCGCACAGGTCGCCATCAAGCAGCGCGTGTTGGAAGACAACCTCAAGTTCATCGGCAAGGTGAAGGCCGAGCGCATTCTCACCCCGATTGCCGGCCCCACCTGGCATTACCGCCACCGCGCCCGTCTGTCGGCACGCCTGGTGGCAAAAAAGGGCGGCGTACTGGTGGGCTTCCATGAGAAGAACTCCAGCTATATCGCTGAAATGCGCGAGTGTCATATCCTGCCCAAGCACATTTCCGACCTGATCATGCCGCTGCGCGAAATGATCGCCAAACTGTCGATCAACAGCCGCATGCCACAAGTGGAAGTGGCAGTAGGTGACAAGGTGGACGTGCTGGTATTCCGCAATATGGATGCCATCAGCCAGGCTGACGAAAAGCTGCTGCAACAGTTCGCCGATCAGCATTGCCAGCCACAGCGCCCCCTGCAGATCTGGCTGCAGCCAGCCGGCCCGGATACCTGTTATCCCATCTACCCGCTGGATGCGCCAAAGCTGACTTACAGCATGCCGCAATACGGCGTGGAAATGCCCTACTACCCCACCGAATTCACCCAGGTCAACCCGCAGATCAATGCGGTCATGGTGGCACGCGCCCTCAGCTTCCTCGACCCGCAAGCGGGCGAACGCATTGCCGACATGTTCTGTGGCATCGGCAACTTCACCCTGCCCATTGCCCGCTCCGGCGCTAATGTACACGGCATGGAAGGCAGCCTGGCACTGGTCAAGCGCGCCGTGGAAAATGCCACCCATAACGGCCTGCAAGACAAGGTGACGTATGAAATGGCCAACCTGTTCGATGTCACCCCGGAAAGCTTTGCCGCGCTGGGCAAATTCGACAAGATGCTGGTCGACCCACCGCGCGACGGTGCCATCCAGCTGCTCAAGGCCATGACCGACGATACCGCGCCGCAGCGCATCGTGTATGTTTCCTGCAATCCGGCCACCCTGGCGCGCGACGCCAATGTGCTGGTGAACACCAAGGGCTACACCCTCAAGGCCGCCGGCATCATTAACATGTTCCCGCACACCGCCCACGTGGAGTCCGTCGCCTGGTTCGAAAAAACCGGCCCGGCCAAGAGCCTGAAGGAAGTGGCGGACATGGAAGCGGCAGAAGAAGCCATCCGCGAAGCCAAGCGTCAGGCCCGCAAGGCTCAGGAAGCCGAGGCAGAAGCCAAGAAGCAGGCGGAACTGGCGGAAAAAGCCGCTGCCAAGGAAGCGCGCCGTCAGCACTATCTGGATAACAAAGAGTATTACGACGCCAGAAGTGCCGCCCAGCAGCAGGCACGCGATGCAGCTGCCGGTGCAGAGGACAGCACAGCCAAGGAATAAGCTGTTTTAGGTGTTTTCTTGTAGCGTTCGACCCCAGTTGTCACCCCGGAGCGAGCCATGCAGGCGCACCTGACCGACAGCTATATTTCTAGGATCAAGACCCCGGATTCACGTGTAGAACTCAAGGACACGCGGATACCGGGGTTTACTTTGCGCGTAGGAAAGCGCGCTAAGGTGTGGTACTTCCGCAGCACAGTACGCAGCGAACGCGTAAGCATCAAACTAGGCACATGGCCTGTAGTGAACGCAGAAATGGCCAGAGCACGTTGCATACACTGGTTACAGCACAACCGTGATACCTACACGGTAGACAGCGGCAATACCCCTTCCAGGGCCGTTAATCAGCCTATCCCCTCCCCTACCTTGCAAGAGGTGTACGACCAGTACATCAAGGCCAAGCAGCTAAGACCAACTTCAGTAGCTACCTACAGCAAAACACTTCGGCTGTACCTTTCTGAATACGCAGCAAAACCCCTTACCGGCTTCACTTCTCAGCTTGTGCGTAAGTTATATGCAGGGCTGAAAAACAAGATTTCAGTAGCGAAGGCAAATTCAGCAGTTACTTTGCTAAAAGCAATCTGGCGATGGTGGGGTGCTACGCAGGAAGTTGAACTACCAGATGTATTCACGGCCCTCACTGCTTCAGGTGAAAAGCAGCGTACACGGGCTAAAGATGATGTACTAATCGACAGCCAACTGCGTGAACTTGGCAAGACACTAGGCAAGGTCCGTACAGAGAAGAGGCTGTTTACTATGGTAGGGCTATACACAGGGCTGCGCTTGTCTGAACTTCTAAAACTCACACCGTCATGTATAGACTTTAATAATAGGCTGTTTTCATTGCATGAAACAAAAAATGGTAGGCCACACACATTACCAATAAGTAGAGAGCTAGAACCCATCCTAAGGCAACTATGCGCCAGCAAAGGTAAAAATACCCCCCTATTTCCGGCTCAGGCTAAAAACTGGTGCTCAGCAATTGCGCAAGCAACAGGCATTACATTTAGTGCTCATACCTTAAGACGTACTTTTGCCTCTCAAGCCGCTAAAATTGGATTAAACACATACCAAATAAAAGCAATGTTAAACCATCACGCAGGCGGCGACATTACTCAACTTCACTATATACGCTTCACCGTGGATGATCTATTTACACCAATGCAGCTATTGAATACACAAATCAACAAACTAATGCAAATTAAATAATAAAAGCATAGCATAAACCTCTCAATAACAAATAACACCTACACACCAAAGGTATTGGCATGCATTGTCATGAATATGAAAAATACTGTATCAACCCGCCAGCTAGAATAATGCCCAGAACACCTAGGGACGGGAGAACCTGTATTTTCTTTATACCACAGCACTCACTACTATTGCACACCCTAGCCTATCGCCAGAATCCTGCAACTTCCCACGAATAGCCGGTATAAGGCTAGCAACACTAGAACATTCGGCTAAGCAATTCTCATAGAATCACACCTGCTCAGTATCGAAACCCTATACTCGACTAATCAAATTTGAAACGTTAAGTCATTTTATTCTTATGCTTTGCAGTTCCAGCAAGATACTGAAAAATGCGCTGCTCAGTAAGCCCTAAAATTCGGGCAACTTCCTTTGCTGACATTCCAGACTCGTACAACTCAATGGCCTGAAACCTCTTGATCTCGCTTTTACTAGGATTGTCAACGAAACACTTGCGATTAACTTTAGCTTCGGGCAAATAGTTGTCAATAATGTATTCCGCTGTTGGAAGATCAACAACTACCAAGTTTATCGGCTGGCGATTTTCAGGATTGCGTAACCGACACCGGAGCAACATCTGGTAAGCCGCCTCAAAACTCATGAAATCCTCTATCGCCTTAATAAGCAAGTCTCCATCTCCATGGTAATATTCGCAGAATTGTTTTATCTGCTTTTTAGCTTGAATATTTAGCCTTGACACTCCCAACCATACCGCATTGACATACCCAGCCATACACTGTTCTACGTCCTCTACCCCACGATAGAGCAACTCCTCCTCACTCATTCCATGGAGTTCATCACCACCGAAGACATTAACACCATGGGAGATATAACCGACCTCAGTTCCATTTTCATAAAAGTACTCCTTTGCCTTTGAATTAAAAGCATACTTAATTGATCCAGAAAATTTATCTGTATTAGTAGCATAGATAAACTTATCAAAACTCAAGCCAACGACTCGCTCACACAATCTTTCAAAAAGATTCCTTTGCGATAGTTGGCTTAAGCTTGTTCTTTTTTCAAGCAGTGGGTAAAAAGTCACAACAAGTCCATAATGCTTATTCCTTGATGGATCTGGTTGCATTGATGCTGGTGCAAGAACTGATGGAATCTTAAGCACTTCCCTTGCAACCACTACCAAAGGCGAATTTTCCGCATTCGCAGATACAAAATAAAAATCAGCACAATTTTTCAAAACCTGAAAAAGAGGATTAGGGATGTAGCCATTAATCACCACTCCATTACTCTTGTTTCGTGTCTTGAATAGCGGAAAATCAGCAAGAACAGCCCACACAGAAAGTCGAGTGTGGCTATCACCAGCCTGTAATTCCCTGTAGTAACTTCTTAAGCCTACCTTATCCGCAGCAGTAATGAATTTCGCTTTTTCATCACCATCAATAGGGGTAGTAGAAATATAATCTAACCACTTATGATTTTTTTCTACGCCTACGGTTATTTTAGAAGAAACGATAGCAGAAGGCGATTCATCCAGAATTACACAAAATTCTTTCAAATCGCTCTGCAATCCTTTATCCATTACCACCTGTCTGCCCAAATTTTCTAATGCCTTATGAGTAATCACAAGCACTCGACTATCTGATGCGGGGCGCAAATGAGAGTTCAACTCCTTAGCTACTAATACACCATCAGTACTAAGAATACTTCTTACTCCCTGCATATAGCCCTCTCTCCTCAGAGAGGCATACACCTCGCGAGCAAGAGTGATAGTAGGTAGTGCCACAATAAATTTAATATTGTGACAATTCTCCTTGATGTACCGCACGTAGCCGTAAGTCTTACCAGAGCCACATATACCGGTAATCAAACGAATTTGATCTGCCATTTTCAACCTATGTGTAGCCCATGCATATAGCATGAGCCAAGTTAGAAATTACTCTTGGCAGATAACACCACTCAAATTTCCTCATATATAACATAGTAAAAATTTTAGTATGAGTAATACTCTTTAGAGGGGGAGAGGAGCTGGACATCCCCCCCTCACTAAAGGTAATAACTAGTTTTAAGCTAAGTTTTATTACTCGTGTTATCTGCAGGAGTATTGCTTGTTTCAGGGCGCATATAAATTATTCAATACGCCCCTAGCAGCATGTGAGGTGATGAGATGTACACTTCTGATATGTGTATACTTCAGTAGATCACTAGTTCCTGCATAGACACTAGCTCACTCACTGAAACAAATCAGTGTGTACATATAGGCAAGGTGCTTGCATTCCTGCCACGCACTATGTAGAATGTTAAAGATCAGTTGGCATGCATTTTCTTGCAAATGCCAAACCAAAAAGTATTACCCTCACACCTCATCTAGTCAATAAATTCGCTGATTGTTCAATCAAAAAATATCGGAAAAATAAAACACACTTAGTAATCAATATATTGCTGTGTTGTATTTTTACCGTACCCTATGATTACTCTTGAACTACGAATAGGCGCGAGTATGGTTAAGCCTGTGCCATAGCCACAAAGGGTAAGTTCTTTAGAATTTCAAAATATCTGTATGGGGTATTTATTGGGACTTCGGAACTGCTAAGGTTTCGCGGACATTTCGT
>NZ_QAJS01000001.1:272793-273012 GCF_003852595.1 Aquitalea sp. FJL05 | reverse complement strand
CAGGAGAGCTTGAGGGCTGGTGTGATACCCGCTGAACCGGGTTTATACCTATCGGTGTTTGACGGACCAACATGTGCCGCACAGGTCTGCCTGTGGTCTGCACAGGGCCGTATTGCAGAGGGAAAGGTTGCTCAGACCTCGACTGCTACCTGTGGTCTATCGGGTTCTAACGGACGACATACAGGCCATCTCACTATCGGGGTTTCGCGGACATTTCGT
>NZ_QAJS01000001.1:0-272602 GCF_003852595.1 Aquitalea sp. FJL05 | reverse complement strand
CAGGAGAGCTTGAGGGCTGTGCTCAGGCTCACTTCAGTAGTTTCAAAACACGCTGTACTTGCAGGAGGGACCACTTACCTCCTCTCGGTGCGAGTATGCCCATTTCATTCAGGTCTTCTACCATCTTCCGTTGTGATAGCCCCCGGAGTTGCATACCTAGAAACTGCCCTCTGAGTTTCTCAGCGAATGCCTGCGCTGCTTGCTTGCGCTCTTCAATGTTAGGCCGTAGGTTTGCGGGGCCAGCTTTCCCAAGCTCGACTCCCCTGGCCTTAGCAGCAGCCAGTGCAGCCTTTGTGCGAGTACTGATCTGGTCACGCTCCCACTCAGACATAACCGCATGCATCTGAATCATTACCTTGTTTGCATGGGGCATATCAGCAGCTACGAACTCTACCCCGGCTTCTAGTAGTCCAGATACGAAATGGACGTTTCTTGCCAGCCGATCAAGCTTAGCAATGATGAGTGTTGCCCCGTGTTTCTTGCATGCTTGCAAAGCTGCTTTTAGCTGGGGGCGACGGTCCAGAGCGTTACTTCCTTTTCCAGTTTCAACCTCATGGAATGACTGCAACAGTTCCCATTCGCCACCATTGAGGTAAGAGAGTACAGAGGTCTCTTGAGCATCAAGACCAAGCCCACTCTCACCTTGCTTGGCTGTGGATACCCTGTAGTACGCAATGAACTTACCGGAAGGCATGGATTTCCTCTACTGACTACAACTCTAGATGTTCATTTAATTTGTAGTCAATATATACCAATGGAACAACACGAGCAACATTAACCAATACAACATCGCAGCAGTGCAAAATGCCAATCTTCTGATCGTAAGCGCGATTCTTGACGTTTTCCTCACCCTTCACTAGTCATCCAGTAGACAAAGCACTGCCAATGCTGTATTTAGGGTAGTGTGCATAGCTGCAACTTGACACTACATAAATAATTATATAGAAGCTGGAGAACAAGTTTAATTTATTACATTCGTTCTCAATTTAATAAAAATACAAATTGAGCAAGCCACAATTAAAAATTTATTTTAAAGAGCGTATGCCAAAATGATAAATATCAAATTTGAAAACCTAGGTCCAATTTCAAGCGGTGAAATTGAACTTGCACCCTTAACAGTAATATGTGGCCGAAACAACGTTGGTAAGACCTACGTAAGTCATACAATTGCATGCTGCCTAGAAAAAAGTAGCATTATAGTTGAACTACTGAATTCTCTAAGAAACTCCGAACTGGGACCTGATAATGATATTGTAAAACATTTCGGAAATACTAAGTACGACTGCGAAAAAATAATACCTGATGTAAAAAAAATTGCACAACAACGAAGTCGAACACTTGCCACAAAAGGGTTAAATGATTACTTCAATATCGGAGGATCACTTTTTAAAAATCTAAATATTGAAATAACATATAAATTTGAACTAAAAAATGAAATTTTCTCACGAGAAATATCAGAAATATTCGAAAGCGGCAGCAGTGTTTATAAATTTCAAAAACCAAAAAATAGCTTTATTTTTAACATAACGCACATAGGGGTAAGCCAGGAAAATGACACATCAACGTATCTTTTTCTCTTTGTCATACTGATAAATATTGTTAATGAACTATTCCCAACTACAACAGTTATCACGTCTGAAAGAACTGGCATAGCATTATTTTACAAAGCACTAGACACTGCCATGTCCGACCTTGGACATGAAGTCTCTACAAAAATACGCACAACGAATAGAGAATCCATAAAGCATCTTACCAGCTCAATATCTGACTCTTTTAACTTTTCAACCGCCATCAAAGACAATATCAATCAAATAAGACAGGGTGAAAATAAAAAAAATGCTCTGTCCGACTTGTTTGATGACGAAATGAAACAACTATTAGAGACAATATCTGGAGGACATTTTATAGAATCCTCCAATGAGATAAGCTTTAAACCAAAAAACGGCAACACGATAATCCCGATGAGTGCCACTTCTTCATCGGTAAAATCCATATATTTGATTGAAAATTTCATCAAATACATCTCTGACGATAGAAGCCTTGTTGTCATTGACGAGCCAGAACTAAATCTACATTTAGACAATCAAATCCAAATGGCAAGAGTTATTACGAAATTAGTTAACTCCGGCGTTAAAGTAGTCATAACAACTCATAGCGATCACCTATTAAGAGAACTAAACACTCTCATGATGCTTTCATCAAACGCAATTCCGAGTGATGAAAAATTAGATATTATTGAAGAATTTAAAATTCCCGCAGGATGCATAATCAATCCCGAACATGTAAAAGCTTTTGTAATCTCTGCACAGGAAAGAAAATTATTCCCTGCCGAGGTAAATGAATACGGAATTAATCTTGACCTTTTCAATCGAGAAATATTAAAGAACAACCGAAGATTAAGAGAGATCACAGGAATACTAAGCAATTACCTTTCTGAGAAAAGCGATCAGGAATAAAAATATGAGTAACTTAATATCCTGCCTCAGACAAAATATAAATCACCACGCCGTAAAGCGTTTTGATTCAAAAAAAATTGAATTTATAGAGCCCGATAAAAGTGCCAAACTAAGAAAACTGATCATAAAAGCAAGTAAACCAGAGCTGCTTGATCAGCACCCTAAAGATGGGATTTTTATTGAACTAGATCATTCAAATCCACTATTAGAAAATTTCACACACTTTCTAAAATCTGGCGCATCTGGAATTAATCAGAAAGTTGATTTTTGCCTTATTACACAAAAAGACAACACTGTTTATTTTGTCATCTCCGATTTAAAATCAAGCACTCAAGGAAATAATGATCGTTGCGCTGGACAATACAAAAACACCAAACTGTTCATTAACTACATAACTGAAATATTTGAATCATTTGAACTGACACAAGCAGGATTAATAAAGAAATTTTTCAAACTACTTTTCATACCAAATGAAGGTATTGCAACATCATTACCCATATCACCATGCACAGAAGATTCTATTGACATTCTCAAAAATGAACCAGAATGCAACTTTCATCTTGTTAATCTGGAAGATGGAGTCGGTGAAATATCACTTAATGAATTATTATCAAGACTACCAAGCTAAATTCACTGTAATCTAAATATTAAAAGGCCCAGAATCTAGGGCCTTTTTTTTCATTACATCAACTTAGTAGTCAGCAACTCTGCTGATGGATGCGAATACCTTCTTAGCATTGATAGTGATTTACGCCCAGTTATTGCTGAAATTTCAAGCAAACTAAGTCCAATTTCAACATATTTGTTGTAGCCTCATGCCGAAGATCATGTAATCTAATATCAACTAAATATCGTGGTATTATTTTTATGCCATTTAAAATACATTCTTTCAGATAAGCACTTCTTGTCCTTGTTACAGCTCGATTGAATGCACCGCTGAGGCTAGTCGCATTCTTGGAAAAGACCTTTCCATCATTACGACGGGGCAATTTCGAGAGTATGGAAATGGCTGTGGATGAAAGGGGAACAGTTCGGCTATCGCCGTTCTTGGTCAGGGGAAGGTAGGCAATGCGTCGTTCAAGGTCAATATGTTCCCACACCAGCGACAGGAGTTCACTACGGCGCATAGCGGTTTCGTAGGTTAGCCACACAATAGCAGCGAAGTCAGGTGCTTTGCTGGCTGCAATGATGCGGGTTACTTCGTCTAGTTCTACGCGACGTTCCCTTGGTTTGCCGTGTGGTGGCTTTCTGATCTGTTTTACAGGGTTACTTGAGCACAGCCCCCACTCTTTGACCGCATAGGTAAACACAGCAGAAATAGCATCAAACTCTCGCCGTACAGAACCAGAACTAACCTCTTCTAACCGTTGGTCCCTGGCTTTAGCCACATCAGCAGGTTTGATGTCATACAGTTGCATCTTGGCAAGATCACGTTTCTGCCAGCAACGGAGTATGTATAACTCTTGTTGATAGCCCATTATCACTACATTTGCTACCATCAACAGGTATCTCCCCAATTAACCCCAGGCAGCGCTTAGCTGCCCACTGGAGTCGTGCTAGCCAGACGCAAATAACAGTAATTCCTAATTGGGTAACATGTTCCCGCACACCGCCCACGTCGAGTCCGTCGCCTGGTTCGAAAAAACCGGCCCGGCCAAGAGCCTGAAGGAAGTGGCTGACATGGAAGCGGCGGAAGAAGCCATCCGCGAAGCCAAGCGTCAGGCCCGCAAGGCGCAGGAAGCCGAGGCAGAAGCCAAGAAGCAAGCGGAACTGGCGGAAAAAGCCGCAGCCAAGGAAGCCCGCCGTCAGCACTATCTGGATAACAAAGAGTATTACGACGCCAGAAGTGCCGCCCAGCAGCAGGCACGCGATGCCGCTGCCGGAGCAGAGGACAGCACAGCCAAGGAATAAGCTGTTTTGGGTGTTTGCCTGTAGCGCTCGACCCCAGTTGCCACCCCGGAGCGAACGATGCAGGCGCACCTGACCGACAGCTATATATCCAGAATCAAGACCCCGGATTCACGTGTAGAACTCAAGGACACGCGGATACCGGGGTTTACTTTGCGCGTAGGAAAGCGCGCTAAGGTGTGGTGCTTCCGCACCCCGAAGCGATGCCAGCACCCTGCCCCATACAAACCCCGGACTCATCCACCTGTTAGCAGGGGGTGCATCCGGGGTTTATTACAATGGAGCGGGCCATGACAGGCTGGACTGTCGTCGATACATGACTACACCACCATTAGCGTGGAACACCCACCGCGTGACGCGGGCAGTAGGAACGTGCTCGGCCTCAAGGACAAACAGCAGCCAGACAACTGCGCTGCAGGATAGCGAAAACATGCCATTGACTAAGATAAGCAAGCCTACTTCGAAGATGAGGCGCCCCAGCCGCCAAAACAACAGAGAACGCGGCAATGGCACCACGGTGAACAGCACATCCGCGACGATGCAGCCCATGCCTGTCATGTAGACTAGTGAGCACAACAACCCGCTCAGCTCTTGTCTGGTTAGCCAAGTACGGGACTAGCCGTAACCACATGATGAGTGGTATCGCCGTGCTCTATCCATCCAACAAATCCACGCTGACACAATGAGAACAAGGTAAACCATGAACAACATCATCATCCCTTCCGCTCGTCGTCTGGCCAACTGGAACCGTCGCCAGCGCAAAAAGCACCATGCAGGCGAATTTCAGGAGCTTGGCTTTAGCTTGTCGGTGCAATTTGTCACCCCACTGAAAGGAGCTGCACGAGACAGCTATGTCGAGGCGCTGATTGAAAAGGTGGAAGCCTTGGGCCTGACTTACGGCGGTGATGAGAGCAGCGGCTTCATCACCACCTATGCCAGCGGCAGCGTGACCCTGACCCAACGCGACGCCCTGCAGGCCTGGGTGAGTCGCTACCCTGCCGTGGCGAAGGCCGAGGTCAGCGAATTGCTCGACGCCTGGCATGACGATAGCTGGATGGATCTGGTGTGAACCACGGCAAATCCATCCGCATGTTTCTGGTGGACGGTACGCCAGGTGGCATCATCACGGCTGAAATCATCAACTGGACCGGCCATGTGATCAGCGCCCCGCGCTCCCGGCTGGCGGATGTGCTCAAGCGGGCAGAAGCCAGCCGGCCTGGCTTGTATGTGCTGGTTGGCGACAATCCTGCCGACTCTGACAGCCGCCAGGCGTATATCGGCGAATCGGAAGTGGTAGGAGAACGGCTGGCCCAGCACAACAAGCCGGAGTCCACCGGTGGTAAGGACTTCTGGGATCGCATGTTCATCTTTACCAGCAAGGATGCCAACCTCACCAAAGGCCATTTGCGCTATGTGGAAAGCAAGCTGATTTCGATTGCCAGCCATGCCGGGCGTTTGTCTGTGGCCAATGTCAAAGGCAAGCAAAACGAATATGGCGTCTTGCCGGAAGCCGACATGGCCGACATGCACTACCTGATTGAACAATTGCAAATCGTGCTGCCAGCGCTGGGGCTGGATTTGCTGCGTGCCGTGCCGGCGCAAGCGGCCACAACGCAGCCAAGCGAACAGGACTCCAGCGTGCAGTCCCCGGTGTTCTCCATCACGACCAGGCAAGGTATCAGCGCCACCGCACAGGAAATCGATGGCGAGTTCATTGTGCGTAAAGGCTCATTAGCTCGCGGCCAATGGGAAAACGAGAAATGGGTCAATTACAAAAAGCTGCATCAGTCGCTGCAAGAGGCCAAGAAGCTGGTGCCCACTGACAATGGCATGCTGGTTTTCAGCGAGGATTGTCCCTTCAACAGCCCCAGTGCTGCCGCCGCCATCGTGCTGGCACGCAATGCCAATGGCCGTATCGAGTGGAAGCTGAAGGACAGCGGGCAAAGCTATACCGATTGGCAGGATGCCCAGCTAGTCGATATGTAGCCTTTTTTGCTTCAATTGCAGCCTTTTTAGCTGCAACCATTGATTTTGCTTGAGTCGGGTCATTGCCGGCTTTAATGTAGCCAATATTGCTACAATTGAAGCCAAAAGAGTTACATATGGATTTGCTTGAAACCCTGTTTGGTGCGCAGCGCCAGGGTGTGCTGGCCCGCCTGCTGTTACACCCGGAACAATCACTGCATGTGCGCGAGCTGGCCCGCCTGACAGGCAGCTCGCCCGGTTCACTGCACCGGGAACTGGCGAAACTTGCTGCCTGTGGCTTGCTGTTGCGCAGTACACGGGGCAATCAGGTGCTGTACCAGGCCAATGTGGCCAACCCGGTGTATCCCGAGCTGGCTGGGCTATTCCGCAAGACAGTTGGCCTGTCCACCCCCTTGCGTGATGCCTTGCAGCCGCTGGCCGGGCAGATCGAGCTGGCGCTGGTATTTGGCTCCATGGCACGGGGCGAGGCACATGCCGAGTCGGATATTGATGTGCTGGTGGTGGGCCGTGTCGGCTTTGCCGAGGTGGTGGAGGCACTGTACCCCTGCCAGGCCATGCTGGGGCGCGAGATCAACCCCGTGGTGTATAGCACTGAGAAATGGCAGCAAATGCGTGCCGCTGATGACTACTTTGTCCGTGATGTGCTGACGCGGCCAAACTTGATGCTATTGGGAACAATACATGACGCTGGATAATTTAATGGCAACGGGCCAATTGCTGCGACAGCCGGCAGACAAAGCGGCCATCCAGAAACTGCTGGCAGCGGCAGCGCGGAATCTGGCCGATGCAGCCTTGCCGGGCCTGAGTGCTGACAACCGCTTTGATGCGGCCTACAAGACCATCATGCAATGCGCCATGGTCGGCCTGTTGGCGCGCGGTTACCGCACCTCGACCAGCAAGCCCGGCCATCACCAGACAGCGATCCAGTGTTTACCGAAAACCATGGATCTGCCGCCAAAGGCAGTGATCGTACTGGATGCCTTGCGCAAGCAGCGCAATGTGAACGACTACCAGGGCGACCCGATTGCAGATAGCGCCCTAGACGCCTGCCTGCAGCAAGCTGCAGCCCTGCTGGCCCACACCCGGGCATGGCTGGCCGAAAACCATCCTGAATGGTCGGAATAACCATGAGCCTGCACCAAAAACACTATTTCGAAACCGAGATTTGCCAGCACCTGACAGTCAATAGCTGGCTGTATTCTGGAGTTCCTGCGCGGACCTGAGCAGCTGTATGAAATTAGGCGAGCCTGTTCAAAGTCTCGCAAGCTAGAGTGAGACAAGACGAAAACGACGGAAAACAAGCGGAGAAGCAGAGTTTACATGGAGTAAATGAGCATTCCGCAGGCGTTTTTAACGCGGTATCACCCCATTTCGACTAAATCCAGCAGACTATGAACAGGTTCTGAGGGAAAAGGGCCAAAACCGCAGCAACCTCAGCCGCTAGCAAAGCAGCAACACCTACCTGACTCAAGACCCCGGGCTCCCGTGTTTCAGTCGAGAACACGCGGCGTCCGGGGTTTGGCTTTTGCCCCTCGCGGCAGCTAGCCTGCATGGTGGCAGGCAGGAATAGGCACGCTGGCATACGGTCTGCTGCACTGGCTTGAAGCACTCTTCATCGTTTGCTGGGTATCTGTCGCGGATCAGATACAAAGTGTAAATTTCCTTTTCCATTTACGAAATTTCACACATAAAATTAGACCGTTATAGGCAAAACCGGTGAAAGCCGGCGACGCAAAACTAAAGGGACTACGGGCGGCTTGGCCGCTTATGTCAGCCAGTTGCCAGCAACACGCCCTGTGTCCGCTGCAAGCGCTCCTTTAGCTTTGCCTTACTCTTCAGAAGGAAAGCCATGAGCGCCTCGAATACTTCGACCCGCCAGCAAGACCAGCTCCTCGCCAATGCGGCCATGACCAAGGCCGCCGAAGGGTTGTTGTCTGACCCCGGTTTTCTCGGGCTGGGCGATCTGTCCGTGTCGGCATTGGCTTCGCTGTTTAGCCCCTCCCCCAACACCAGCCCGACTGCAGCAACGGTGAGCGCAAGCGCCGCCAGTAGCACTGCGCTGGCCAGCAGCAGCACGGTAAGCAGCACCGGCAGCATGGTGAAAACGGGCAGTACCACCGCACCATCCTGGATTGCCACGCTGTCGGACTCGGTGCTGAAGGCCGATATGAATGCCATGGCTGGAACGGTTACCGAAGCCGGGCTGGCCAAACTGGTCACTGATTTGTCTGCTGAACTGACCAGCAACAAAACCACGCTGTCGGCCAATCAGTTCAACGATCTGAAAACGATTGTCACCAACCTGAATGTTGGCGAGAGCGCATCCGGCTATCACTTGTACACCCTGAACGCACTGGTCAACGGCAATGCCGCCAATGCATCCTGGACTGGTGGTGGTGCTGCCAGCAGCAGCCTGGGTAATCTGGCTGCCGGTTCCAGCGCGGCGCAACTGAATTATCTGAACGGCAAATGGCTGCAAGGCACTGACCTGCCATCGTCGACCGTCACCGTGAGTGGCTCTACCTCCAAGATCACCTACAGCACCAGCACTGCGGCGCTGTTCGGGGCCAGCGGCCCCTCGGCCAATGATATCAATCAGGGCAAGCTGGGGGACTGCTACTTCTTGTCCTCAATTACCGAGGTCGCCAGCCGCAACCCCAACATCATCAAGAACATGATCACGGCCAATGGTAACGACAGCTATGGCGTGGCCTTCCACTACCGGGGCTCCACCGAGTACGTTACCGTCAACAACACGCTGCAAACCGGCTGTAACAGTGGCAGCAATATGTGGGCCACGCTGCTGGAAAAAGCCTATGCCCAGTTGCAGTCCATCAATGTGACCACCGGCAACAGCTACACCGGCAACAGCTTTACTGCCATCGGCAATGGTGGCTTGCCCGAGTATGCGCTGGAGGCCATCACCGGCGCTTCGCAGATTACCGATTTTTGCGCCAATGGCACCAGCTGGCTGTGCCGTACCTATAATGCTTCGCTCTCCGGCACCGGTTCGCAAAGCGGCATTACCACGGCCAGTGTGCTGGGCACACTGAAAGCCGATCTGGCCGCCGGCGACGATCTGGTGTTGTCGTCTTACACCTGGAGCTACGATGCTGGCGGCAAGGTGCAACTGGTGGCGGGCCATGCCATGTCGATCTACGGTATCGACACCGCCAATGGCTACTTGCAGATCCGCAACCCCTGGGGTTCGCAAACCGGCCAGTACTGGAACACCACCTTCGAAGTCAGCCTGGCCACCTTGCTGGCCGCTGGTGACACCATCACCGTCGACAATGTTGGCGGCACGGTGCCAGTCACACCAGCTGCACCCATCCTGAGCAACCAGACGGCCAATCAGACCCTGGCGGCCAATCATGCCTTCTCGCTGTCGCTGGCCAATGCCTTTACCGACCCGCAAAACCAAGCCTTGACCTACAAGGTAACCCAGAGCAATGGGCAAGCACTGCCCTCCTGGCTGACTTTCAACGCCCAGACCAACTCCCTGTCCGGTACCACGCCGGTATCCTCCAGCAGCACACAAGTGCTGGTGACGGTTACCGATACTGCAGGTTTGTCTGCGTCGGAAACCTTCTCCATCACCGACACTGCCCTTGCACCGATTCTGGCCAAAGCCACTGCAGGTCAACTGGTCACCCCCGGCCACAGCTTCAGTTTCGCCCTGCCGGCCGGCACCTTTACCGACCCGCAAGGCGAGACCCTGGCCTATACCGCCAAGCTGGCCAGTGGCGCGGCACTACCGTCCTGGCTGAGCTTCAATGCACAAACCCAGACCTTCTCCGGCACCGCGCCGACGGCCAATACCACGCTGTCGCTGCTGGTCAGTGCCAGCAATCAGGCCGGCCTGTCGACCTCGGAAACCTTCACCCTGAACGACAGCTATGCCGCGCCCACGCTCAACCTGCAGACGGCAACGCAAACCATCAATGCCGGCAAGGCGTTCAGCATTAGCCTGCCGTCCAATACCTTTGTCGATCCGCAAGGGCTGGCACTGACTTACAAAGCGGCGCTGAGCAGTGGCCAGGCCTTGCCGTCCTGGCTGGCATTCAACGCCCAGACCGAAACCTTCTCCGGCACGGCACCTACCACGGCAGGCAGCTTGTTAGTCAAATTGACCGCCACCGACAGCGCCGGCCTGTCGACTTCGGAAACCTTTACCATCAATGATGTGGCTACCGCGCTGAAAGCGCCGGTGGTCAACCCGCTGCCGCTAAGCATCACGTTCAACGCCAACGGCACACTCAATATCAGCGTACCGCAGGGCACATTTATCGATCCGCAAGGACAGACCCTCAGCTATAGCGCAAGCCAGGCCAATGGCCAGGCGCTGCCCAGCTGGATTACCTTCAACCCCAAAACCGACAGCTTTGTCGCAACCATGGGCAGCCTGATTGAGTCGGCCGACATCACCGTCAAGGCCACCGATACTTCCGGCCTGTCGGCCAGTGAAACCTTCTCACTGTCGATTGGTGGTGTGGCTGCCTCGCCGCATCCTTTGCTCAGCGCCGAAGCACCGGCCATTTCACTGGTGGGTGTCAACATGAACGCCGCCGCGCTGGCAGAGCATCATCTGGTATAAGCCCGCGCCAGATGCCAACAGCGCACGGCATTGCTGCCAGTGCGCTGTTGCTTGAGAACTACACCAGACCCGGCCAGGCCGGGTCTGTTTCATTTGTGGCTGCCTGCAGCTTCAGTGGACAGGAATGAGAGAAGTCGCCCGCCGCTGCTGCCTTGGCCAGCAGCACGCGCAGGACAAGAGACACTAGCGCACAGCAGCCTGGTGGCTGAAGTGCTGATCCAGCAGCAGCAGATCTTGCGGACTCAGGATGCCGCAATCAGCGCGTAACGAGATCCAGCTAACCAGCTGGTTGTATTGCGCCAGCAGCAAATCGCGCTTTGCCTGATATAGCTGCTCTTCACTATTGAGGATGTCGGTCAGGGTTTTCACGCCGGCAGCCAGCCCCAGCTTGCTGGCCTTGACGGTTTCCGCGCTGGCGCTCACCGCCGTTTGCAAGGCTGCCACTTTGCGCACACCGTTGCTGATGCCATAAAACTGCTTGGTCACTTCCAGCTCCACCTGAGTACGTGCATTGTCCAGTTCGGCCAGTGCCTGGCGATACAGCGCACTGGTCTGGGTGATCTGGGCGGAATTGAAGCCGCCATTGAACAGCGGCACGCTCAGCTCGACTCCGATCACATTCTGGGTAATGCGCTGATTGATGGTGGACACGGAACTGGCACTGGAGCGGTCCTTGCTGGCGACTAGATCCAGACTGGGATAATTGGCCGCACGGGCTTTCTTGTGCTCCTGTTCGGCAATGCGCACATTCATCTGCGCGGCCTGGATGTCCGGGCTGTGCTGCAAGGCCTGTTCACGCCAATCGGCCAACTGCCCGGTCACACCCAGGTACTGCACGATCCCCGGCTCTGGCTCGGCCAGTTGCTGGGGCATTTCGCCGGTAATGGCCGACAGACTGCGCTCGGCAATGGCCTGCATCGTGCGCGCTTCAATCAGCTCCGCTTCGGCCAGCGCCATGCGCGACTCGGCATCGTGGATATCGGTGATGGTGCCATCGCCCTGATCAAACAGCTTTTGCGCCTGCAAGCGTGTACCGCTGAGCGCCTGCAGCTTGGCCTCGCTCAAGGCGATGTTCTTTTGCGATAGCAGCAGGCCCAGATAGCTGGTCAGATAGCGCACCGCCAGCTCGTACTCCTTGCGCGAGAAAATCGCCTGGCTGTAATCAGCCCGGGCATTGCCCTGCTGATACATGGCCCAGCGCTGCAAATTGAAAATGGGCTGACGCAGCTGGATCGCCGCATCCTGGCTCATATACTTGAGCGGCGAGGTATTCAGCGTACCGAAGAAATCCGGCGCGGTATCCGAACCGGTTACCTTGCTGCGGTTGAAGCTGGCGTTCAGCGTGGGCAGCAGTTGCGCCCGGCTCATGGGCCTGTTGGCCTCGCCCGCCTCGCGCTCGGCAGCAGCCGCCTGGTATTGCGCATCATTGAGGCGCGCCAGCTGAAACCCTTCCAGCAAGCCATAGCCGCTGGCTACAGGCAGGCTCAGCATGGCATAGCAAGCCAGCAGGACAGAAAGGCGCAGAGTGCGGCGAGCGGCCATTCAGCTCTCCTTGAATGCCAGATTCATGCGATCCATGACGGGCTTGAGCAGATAGCGCAGCATGGTGCGTTCACCACTGCGAATGACGATGGTGGCAGGCATGCCGGGCTTGACTGGCTGCTCTCCCAGCAGCTTCATGCCGGCGGGGGTGACCTTGACTTGCGCCAGGTAGTAGGGCATTCCGGATTTAGGATCCAGCAGCCGGTCGGCCGAGAAGGTAGCCACCACGCCGGGAATCACCGGGGTGGTCTGCTGATTCAGCGCGGGGAAGGTGACATCCACCGGCAGCCCGCTACGTACCTTGGCGCTCATGGCCGGATCGACGGCAGCTTCGATCAGCAAGGGCTGACTGGTAGGCACCACATCCATCAGCGCCTGGCCGGCCTGCACCACACCGCCGATGGTATGAACTTTCAACCCCGCCACTAGGCCGTCAATCGGCGCACGAATAGTGCTGTTGGCCACCACATAGCGCTGGGCGGTGAGCCGGTCGCGCAAGGCACCGGTTTCTTTCTGGATGTCGGTAAGCTGTGACTCGACTTCCTTCTGGTAGTCCTGCTGGCGCGCGATGCGGCGCAGCTTGGTTTCGGCAATGCTGTCCTGGACACGGCCGATATTGGCGATGGTGTCAGCCAGTTCGCCACGCAGCTCGGCCGCCCCGCGCTCCAGTTGATACAGGCGGTTCTTCGGCACATAGCCACCGGCCGCCAGTTCGCGGATGCCTTCCAGCTCCTTGTCCTGCCACTTGCTCTGTTCGGCTCGCGCTGCCTTTACCCCCTGGAATCCGTGCAGCTGTTGTTGCAGACCGTTGATGTTTTCATCCTGCGCCTTCAGTTCGTTACGCAAGCCGTCGCGGCGGGTATTGAACAGCTGGGTTTGCAGCTGTTTGGCCTCTGCCACACGGGCATCGCTGGCCAGCGCGTTCAGCTCGTCCGAGAAAACCAGCGTGGGCAGGCCGGCACGCTCCGCCAGCAGCCGGTCTTCGATGGCACGGGCACTGATGAACTGCGCCAGCGTGCTGCCCATTTGTGCGCGGGCTTCGGTGTCGTTGAGCTGGATCAGCGGCTGACCCTTCTTCACCACGTCCCCCTCACCCACCAGCAGCTTTTCGATGCTGCCGCCAGTCAGGTGCTGCACGGTCTGGCGATTGCTGGCGACGATGACCGTGCCGTTGGCGGTAACGCCTTCATCCAGCGGAGCCAGTGCGGCCCACAGCAGGAAGCCGCCAAAGCCGACCAGAACGATTTTCATGCCCCAGCGGCCAATGCGCTGGTCGTCGGTATCCACCCGGCCAAAGCGCTCGACCGCACCTTGGGCCGGCGGGGTCTGTGCGCGATCAGAGGCCTGGCGTGTCAGTTTTTTGAACAGGTTCATGCATGGTTCTCGTCGGAAGTCTGGTCGGCCTGGCCCTGCATGGCCGCCTGCTGCTGCAAGGCCTGCTGCGCGGCCTGGCTCAGGGCATACAACACCTGGTCGCGCGGGCCGAACAAATGCAGCTGGCCTTCGCGCATCACCAGCAGTTTGTCCACCGCATTGAGGATGCTGGTGCGATGGGTGATCAGCACCACGGTAGTGCCATGCGCCTTCAGGTCCATCACGGTATGGATGAGTGCCTGTTCGCCGACATCGTCAAGATTGGAATTGGGTTCATCCAGCACCACGAAAGCGGGGCTGGCATAGATGGCACGGGCCAGGCCGATGCGCTGTTTCTGGCCGCCGGAGAGCCGGTGACCACCATCGCCCAGCCGGGTATCGTAGCCCTGGGCAAAGTGCAGAATCATCTCGTGCACCCCGGCCCGGCTGGCTGCCTCGATGACGCGCTCCGAATCTATCTCACCAAAGCGGGCGATATTTTCGGCGATGCTGCCATCAAACAACTCGACATCCTGCGGCAGATAGCCGATATGCGGCCCCAGCTCGTCCTTGTTCCACTGGAAAATGTCGGCACCATCCAGCCTGACCTTGCCCGACTGCGCCGGCCAGATACCCACCAGCAGCCGCGCCAGGGTAGATTTGCCAGCCGCGCTGGGGCCGACCACGCCAACGATATCACCATGTTCGATGGCAAAACTGATGCCCTTGAGAATCGGTACACCACTGCCGGGCGCGGCCGCCACCACGCCTTCCACCTGCACCCTTCCCTGCGGACGCGGCAAACTCATGCCGCTGATGCGGGCGGGGAATTCGGCCAGCAGCTCTTCCAGCCGCTGATAGGCCGCGCGCGCACTGTTGAGCTGCTTCCAGGTACCAATGGCCATTTCCACCGGCTGCAAAGCCCGCCCCATCAGGATGGAACCGGCAATCATCATGCCGGGGGAGATTTCATTCTGGATGGCCAGCACGGCACCGACAGCCAGTACCAGTGATTGCAGGGACAGGCGCACCAGCTTGGACAGCGCACCGATGCGGGCAGCCTTGTCGGAAGCCTCGGTCTGCTTTTCCAGCACCCGGCTCTGAAACAGGAACCAGCGCTCGCGCAAGGCCGGCAGCATGCCCATGGCCTCGATCACTTCGGCGTTGCGCAAATTGTTATTGGCGTAGTTGCCGGCCGCGATGGAGGCCTGATTGGCCTCGGCCAGCGGCTTGCGGGTGGAACGCTCGGTCAGCCAGGCCAGCGCACACAGGATAATCATGCCTCCCAGCACGAACAGGCCGAGAATCCAGTGAAACATGAAGGTGACGGCGAGGTAGATCGGCGCCCACGGGGCATCGAAAAAAGCAAACAGCCCGTTGCCGGTGAGAAACTGCCGCACGCTGGTCAGGTCATGCAGCGCCTGCGAGGCATTGCCATTGTTCTTGCGCAGATTGCGCTCGAAGGCCGCGGTGAACACCCGGAAATTCAGCTGCATGTCCAGCCGGTTGCCTACCCGGATCAGTACCGAAGAGCGCACCAGTTCCAGCACCGACATCAGCCCGTACAGCCCCAGCATCAGCAGCGTCAGCATCAGCAGCGTGGTTTCGTTGCGGCTGTGCAAAACCCGGTCGTAGATCTGCAGCATGTAGATGGAAGGCAGCAGCATCAGCAGATTGATCACGGCACTGAAGGCCCCCAGCTGGTAAAACGTCTGCTTGAAGGTTTGCAGGACCTGGGACAACTCGGAGCGGGACGCTAAATGATGTTTCATCGGCAAGGGACTCAGGGTGGCCAATCTGGAAGCAAGCACACCGGACGACGCAGCCAGCCTCGGCCGCTAAAAAGTGAAAGGGATGTTAACACAGCCCCAGCTTGATGATGACGTCCTGAATCAAGGCGGGGCATGGTTTCAGACCGGTCGATCCTGCCAGGCCAGCCTGCAGCAACAGCCGGTCGCTCAGTAGCCTCCCTGGCGGTGCTTATAGCTGGTACTGCGCGATGATCTGCATCTGGCGCTCGGCCTGCCCGCGCAAGTCCTTGGCACTGCCTGCGGTTTGCGAAGCGGCCGAATTGGCCTGCTCCGACATCTGGGCGATGCGCTCCACCTGCTGGGCAATGCTGTTGCTGGCCATGCCCTGCTCCTTGATGGCCACCGAGATGTCAGCCACCATGCCGGTGGTGCCGGCGGCGGCTTCACCTATGCTCTGGATGGCGCGGTCGGCTTCATCAGCCCGGCTGACACCGCCCTCCACCAGCATTTCCGCATTCTTCATCTGGTCCACCACCGCTGCCGAAGCCTGCTGCATGGCATACAGGCTGGCGGAGATCTCCTGGGTGGAACTGGCGGTGCGCTCGGC
Organism: Aquitalea sp. FJL05; assembly: GCF_003852595.1. NCBI lineage: Bacteria > Pseudomonadati > Pseudomonadota > Betaproteobacteria > Neisseriales > Chromobacteriaceae > Aquitalea > Aquitalea sp. FJL05. Next base: position 256,402 of record NZ_QAJS01000001.1, on the reverse strand, counting down.
CAGCTTGCGCACTTCATCGGCCACCACGGCAAAGCCACGGCCCATTTCACCGGCACGTGCCGCTTCGATAGCGGCATTGAGCGCCAGCAGATTGGTCTGGTCTGCCACATCGCGAATCACCTGCACCACCGACACGATCTGGCTGCTCTGCGCATTCAGCCCGCGCAAGGCATTACTGGCGCTGGCAATGGCACCGGAAATATCGCGGATATCGCTAATGGTCTGGCTGATGGTCACCGAGCCGGCTTCAGCCTGGCGGCTGGAGGTTTGTGACAGCAGCTGCGCCTCGTCGGCACGCTCGGCCACATGATTGACGCTCACCGTCATCTGTTCGATGGTGGCAGCCACCGCGGCAGAGGATTCACTCTGGGCCGACGCGGCCTGATAAATATCATCTGCCGCCTCGTTCATCTTGTGCGATGAGGCCATGACATCCTGCGCACCATGTCGCAGTTGCAGCAGGTTTTGCTGCAAGCTGTCCAGCAGACTGTTAAAGGCCGTGGCAGTGCGCCCCAGTTCATCCTTGCTGTCGCTGTGTACCCGCAGCTTGAAATCACGCTGCTGGCTGACCAGCTCCATGGTGTGCTGCATGTCGGACAGCGAACGGGTAATGGCGCGGATCAGCAGCCAGCCGCCAATGGCCGTGACCAACAACACAGCCAGGGCCAGGGCCGTCTGCAGCCATTTGGCGGCATTGTAGGCTGCCCGGTTTGCCTCGTTTTGCTGGTTGCCCAGCTGATAGTTGTAGCCGATCAGCTTGTTCAGATCCGCCTCCAGCTTGCCGGACAGCTGAAACAGGCTGCCGCTTTCCAGCATGGCAGTCGCCACCGACATGTAGTTGGAGCGCGAGTTATTGAAAAACTCGTCCATCGCGGCGCGGTATTGCACCATGTCTGCCTTGGCCTGCTTCACCATCTGGCGGTCGCTGTCATCCACGGCCAGCTCGGTTTCATACTGGCTGACTGCCTTGTCAAACTGTTGCCGGCTGCTTTCGATGGCCTTTTCGTCTGCCTGCTTTTTCTCCTGCTGCACGTGCGAAACATGGTTGCGCAAGGAGCTACGCATGCCGTACATGGCCGTCTGGGCGGTTTGCAGGGCTTTCAGACTGGGAAAGGTATTACTGCTGATGTATTCGAAACGGCTCTGCGCTGCACTGAGCTGCAACAGACCGACACCGCTGACCACCAGCAAGGCCAGCAAGGCAATGGAGAGCAGCAGTGTAATTTTGAGCTTGATTGTCATCCTCTGACTTCCCTGTTGAGTTTGTTTTTATTGGATGAGCTTCTGGACTGGTCCTGTCCCGTCTGTAAGATGCGGCCCGCTGACAGGCCGCATCTGCGCGGAACTTGCTGTTTTATACATCATAGCGGCCACCACGGCCAAACTCGCTAGCCGCAAATGAAAACAATACAGCCCGGCGCGACAGGGCGACTGTCGGCCGGGCTGCAAACTGCATGCCGACAGCAAGCCGGCAAACAAAAAATAATATTTCAACATCACACGAACCGTGTCGCGGCCCGGCGCCAACACATAGGCGGAACAGGGGTTGGCCATCGCCGCGCAAGCAGCATGTCATGGTCTGACCGACCATGACCACACAATGCAAAAAGCCCAGTCATTGCTGACTGGGCTTCAAATGCTTGGCTCCCCGAGCAGGGCTCGAACCTGCGACCTGCGGATTAACAGTCCGTCGCTCTACCAACTGAGCTATCAGGGAATTGCCTTGAGAGAACGCAATTCTATAAAACCCTGATCAAACCGTCAAGCCCCTGAACTGAAATTCAGAGGCCCGACGGAATACATCAGTTATTGCGGGTTTCCACCTGCTGCAGCATCAGCTCTGCCGGCGCTGCCTGCTCGGCCACCTGACGTACCACATCGCGGCGACGCGGACCGGCCGGCACTTCGACTTGCGGCTGTTCCTGCTGTACCACAGCCTTGGTGGCGACCATGACCAGACCACCCAGGTCGGCCGGCGCTTCCGGCTTGGTTTCCACAGCAGCCACGACCGGCGGCGCAGCGACAACTTCCGTCACTTGCTCAACCACAGCCACCACTGGCTCTGCTGCAACCGGCTCGACAACTACGGCCACTTCGGCCACAGCAGTCTCAATGCTCAGCGGCTGCGCTTCGATGACGGTACTGATCTGCTCCAGCACCACCTCAGCAGCCGCCACGGCTACCGGGGCTTCCGCAGGCACTGCCACTTCGCTGACCGGGGCCGGCTCAAGCGCAGCTTGCTCAACGACAACGGTAGCGGCCTCCTCGGCCACCTGCTGCGGCTCGACATGAGCAACTGGCTCGGCCACTACGACCACTTCGGCAGCAGCAGGCTCGACAGCAGGCTGCACCACCGGCTCGCTGGCCACGGCTTCGGCCACCTGTTCTACCGGCTTGACGGCTTCCGGCTGCGGAGCGGCTTCCAGCGCAGAAACAGCTTCTACGGCAACAAAACCGGCAGCTGCAGCGGCAACTACTTCACCAGCTTCGCCCAGCGCTGCGGTGTTTTCGCCATCCAGCGGTTCGCGACGACGGTCACGACGACCACGACGACGACGACCACGCTCACCACGCTCTTGCTGTTCGGCCGATTCGGCAGCAGCTTCCACACCTTCTGCGCTGTTCAGCTTGAGCTCTTCAGCGGCATTAGCCTGCGGCTTGTCTGCTTCATTACGCTCGGACTGCGGCTGACGACGACGCGACGGCTTTTCTGCTGCCTGCGGTGCGGCTTGTTGCTCACCACGTTCTTCCGCTTGCGGGCGGGCATTCTGCTCGCGCGGCTCGCGGTTTTCACGCGGTTCGCGTTCACGACGCTGACGCGGCTCGCGCTGCGGCTGTTCGCCACGCTCGGCACGTTCGCTGCGTTCTGCACGCTCCGGGCGTTCGGCGCGCTCGGCACGCTCTACGCGCTCCGGACGTTCCTGTCGATCAGCACGCTCATTGCGCTGCGGTTGACGACGGCCATCCTGACGCTCGCCATCCTGGCGGGCTTCGGCCGGACGCTTGCCAGCGTCTTCGCCATGACGACGGTCATTGTGGTCACGACGCGCCTGGCTGCCCGGACGACGCTCATTGCCACGCTGGCGGTTGCCATTGCGCTGACCGTCACGCGAACTGGTCGCGGCTGCCGGCTTTTTCTTTTCGGTTTCTTGCGCTTGCTGTTCCGGTTCGGCAAACAGGCTCTTCACCCAGCCGAAGAAACGACCGACCACACCTTGCTCGGCCACTACCGGAGCGGCTGCAGCAGCCACTTCGGGCTGGCTGGACACCGGAGCCGGCTGTTGCGGGGTGATGCCCTTGACGGCGGCTTCCTGACGTTCAACCTTGGGCTTTTCCTGACCAAAGTTGGTGATGATGTCTTCTTCCTGCACTTCCACGCGCAGATAGCTCGGGCTGTCACCCAGCTCGGCCAGATCATCGTGGCGAATGCGGGCAATCTTGTAATGCGGCGTTTCCAGATGAATGTTCGGAATCAGCACTACGTCCACGTCCAGACGCTCTTCGATGGAGTGGATTTCGGCACGCTTCTCGTTCAGCAGGAAGGTGGCCACATCTACCGGCACCTGGGCATGCACCGCACCGGTGTTCTCCTTCATTGCCTCTTCCTGGATGATGCGCAGGATGTGCAGGGCGGAGGATTCGGCACCACGGATGAAGCCGATGCCATGGCAGCGCGGGCAAGGCTCGTGGCTGGTTTCACCCAGCGACGGCTGCAGACGCTGACGCGACAGTTCCAGCAGGCCGAAGCGGGACAGCTTGCCCATCTGTACGCGAGCACGGTCGTGCTTCAGTACATCGCGCAGCTTGTTTTCCACTTCACGCTGGTTTTTCGGGTTTTCCATGTCGATGAAGTCGATCACGATCAGACCGCCCAGGTCGCGCAGACGCAGCTGGCGGGCAATTTCTTCGGCGGCTTCAACGTTAGTGCGCAGGGCGGTTTCTTCGATGTCAGCACCCTTGGTGGAGCGGGCGGAGTTGACGTCGATGGACACCAGCGCTTCGGTGTGGTCGATCACGATGGCACCACCGGACGGCAGCTGCACGCTGCGCGAGAAGGCGGTTTCGATCTGGTGTTCGATCTGGAAGCGCGAGAACAGCGGAACGTGATCCTTGTACAGCTTTACGCGATGCACCATGTTCGGCATCACGTGGCTCATGAACTGGCGGGCCTGTTCATAGATCTCGTCGGTGTCGATCAGGATTTCGCCGATATCCGGGTGGTAGTAGTCACGGATGGCGCGGATCACCAGGCTGCCTTCCTGCAGAATCAGGAAAGGTGCATTCTGCGAGCCGGCAGCACCTTCGATGGCGCGCCACAGCTGCATCAGATAGCCCATGTCCCACTGCAGCTCTTCCAGATTGCGGCCGATACCAGCGGTACGGGCAATCAGGCTCATGCCATTGGGGACTTCCAGCTGGGCCAGCAGGTCTTTCAGTTCCTGACGCTCTTCGCCCTCGATGCGGCGCGATACGCCACCACCACGCGGGTTATTGGGCATCAGCACCAGATAGCGGCCAGCCAGGCTGATATAGGTGGTCAGGGCAGCGCCCTTGTTGCCGCGCTCGTCCTTTTCTACCTGGACAACGACTTCCATGCCTTCACGCAGCACATCCTGAATGCGCGGACGGCCGCCGTCATAGCCCTGGAAATAGGAGCGGGAGACTTCCTTGAACGGCAGAAAGCCGTGGCGTTCGGTGCCGTAATCGACAAAGCACGCTTCGAGGGAGGGCTCGATACGGGTGATGATGCCCTTGTAGATGTTCCCTTTGCGTTGTTCTTTGCCAACGGTTTCGATATCGAGGTCGACCAGCTTTTGCCCGTCGACGATGGCAACGCGCAGCTCTTCAGCCTGCGTTGCATTAAACAACATGCGTTTCATAAACGTTCCCTGCGCGGCACTCACGCAAGGGATGCAGCCAGTATTTGACGGCCCAGAGGCTATTGATGGGCGCTTTCCGAAAGAAGTGTTGGTATAAAGATCATTACAACCGAGATATCAAGCCTACTTCCTGACTAAATTCACACGTGCCCGGGGGTTTGAGCGCATTAGCGCATCGGAAATTTTCTCCCAGCCCGCCATCGCGGGCGAGCTGGACAAACTGGAGGGCTGCGTGCCGGGTCAAACTTTGCTGCAAGATCTCCTGACTGGCTTTGCATCAGGAAATGGAATACTCGTGAGTGCGTTATGCGACTAAATGCATTACCATCGCTGCTTTTTGGTGAGCGAGTTAACCTTGGCTGCGGCCGGTTGACGCGGCATCAGGTCAGGGTCAACACCCTGCCGGCCGGTTCACTTTCCCGCAGCAGCATCACGCGGCAATACTGCCTGTGACCATGGCTTTCCGGAACGCTGTCATCGCACTGAAATGTGCGATCGAGCGCACGAAGTATAAGCAATATGACTGACATTCGCAAAGACTCCGTCACGTTTCTTGACGTGGACGATGGAGATTCCGGCCAAAGGCTGGACAACTTCCTGGTACGCATTCTAAAAGGCGTACCAAAAAGCCATATTTATCGCATCTTGCGCTCGGGCGAAGTACGGGTGAACAAGCGCCGGATTGATGCATCCTATCGCATCCAGGCTGGCGACCAGATCCGCATCCCCCCCATTCGCGTGGCCGAGCGCCCGGTCAACGATGTGCCGCCCGGCAGCTTCCCGGTGGTGTATGAAGATACTGCGCTGTTGGTGATCGACAAGCCGGCCGGTGTGGCCGTGCATGGTGGCAGCGGCGTGTCCTTTGGCGTGATCGAACAACTGCGCAAGGCGCACCCGGACTGGAAATATCTGGAACTGGTACACCGGCTGGACCGGGAAACCTCCGGCCTGTTGATGCTGGCCAAGAAACGCTCGGCACTGGTGAAGCTGCACGACATGATGCGCGCCAACGTACCGGACAAGCGCTACCTGGCGCTGGGGCTGGGCTCCTGGGACCCGAGCAACAAGAGCGTCAAGTTGCCCTTGTTCAAATTCCACACCACCGACGGCGAGCGCCGCGTCAAGGTGGCCGAGGGCGACGATGGCCAGTTTGCCCACACCAATTTCAGCGTGGTGGAACGCTTTGCCGACTTCACCCTGGTAGAAGCCCATTTGCGTACCGGCCGTACGCATCAGATCCGCGTGCACATGCAGGCCAGCGGCTGCCCGATTGCCGGTGACGAAAAATACGGCGACTTTGCCTTTAATAAAGAATTGGCCAAACGCGGCCTGAAACGCATGTTCCTGCACGCGCGCAGCCTGAGCCTGCCCCACCCGCTTACCGGCGAGCCATTGAAACTGGAAGCCCCACTACCGGCCGAGCTGGAAGGCTTTCTGAAGAAACTGAGAAACTGATGGCACGCCACTACGACCTGCTGGTATTCGACTGGGATGGCACGCTGATGGATTCCACGGCGCACATCACCCATTCCATCCAGAATGCCTGTCGCGAACTGGGCCTGACCGTGCCAGACCGCCAGGCGGCCAGTCATGTCATCGGCCTGCGGCTGGACCAGGCCCTGCACCTGGCCTGCCCCGGCCTGGACGATGCGCAGCATAAGGCGCTGACCGAGAGCTTTATCCGCCACTATCGCAGCAGCGACGAGGGTGTGACCCTGTTCGACGGTGTACGCGAAGGCCTGCATGCGTTGCGCGAACGCGGGGTATTCATGGCGGTGGCCACCGGCAACAGCCGGGTGGGCCTTGATCGCCTGCTGGCTGAAACCGGCCTGGGACCCTTGTTTGACGCCACCCGCACCGTGGACGAATGCCATTCCAAGCCGCATCCGGCCATGCTGCAGGAACTGAGCGATGAGCTAGGGGTGGAACTGGCGCGCACGGTGATGATTGGCGACACCAGCCACGACCTGAACATGGCACTGAATGCCCGCGCGCATGGCGTTGGCGTCAGCTACGGCGCACACGATGTGGGACTGCTGCAGGATTGCCAGCCGCAGACTATCGTCCATAGCTTTGCGGAGTTGCAGCAATGGCTGCTGGCACGACTAGGCTGATCTGCGCCAGCGCCGATTTGCAGGATAGTGGCCGCGCCGTCCGCTTCGAGCTGGACGGTGCAGATGGCAAGCAGCAGTCTGCCCTGGCACTGCGCTATCAGGGCCGGGTCTATGGTTATGTGAATGCCTGCCGCCACATTCCCATCGAACTGGACTTGCAAGATGGCAATGTGTTCGATTTATCCGGACAGTATCTGGTGTGCAGCATGCACGGTGCACTCTACCTGCCCAATAATGGCCGCTGCGTGGGCGGCCCCTGCCGCGGCCAGAGCCTGCAAGCGCTCCCGCTGCATGAAGCAGATGGCCAAGTGTGGCTGAATGTCATGCCTGACTGAATTTTGCTAGACTGCCGACATTCGCACTCAGGGCAAGCACAATGAACGACACTCCAAACTGGGAACGCCAGCTAGTCGAAAAACTGGCCATGGCCGCCGTGGTGGAACAACGCCGCGCACGGCGCTGGAAAATCTTTTTCCGCCTGGTGTGGCTGGGCATCATCGGCAGCCTGCTGGCCTTTGCCTTTGCACGCAATGAAGACAAATCGGCCGAGGCCCTGACCGGCAGCGGCCACACTGCCGTCATCAGCCTGGATGGCGTCATCGATAGCGAAAACAATACCGCCGAGAAACTCAGCGCTGCGCTGCAAGACGCCTATGCCGACCACGGCACGCGCGGTATCGTCATCGAGGCCAACAGCCCCGGCGGCAGCCCGGTACTGTCCGGCATGGCCTATGATGAAATCCGCCGTCAGAAAAAGCTGCACCCGGCCATTCCGGTGTATGTCACCGTGCAGGAAGTATGCGCGTCCGGCTGTTATTACATTGCCGCCGCTGCAGACAAGATCTTCGTCGACAAGGCCAGCATTGTCGGCTCTATCGGTGTACTGTCTGACGGCTTTGGCTTTACCGGCCTGATGGACAAGCTGGGCGTGGAACGCCGCCTGAAGACTGCCGGTGAAAACAAGGCGATGGGCGACCCCTTCTCCCCGGTCAATCCCAAGCAGGACGCCATCCGCCAGCAATTGCTGGATGACATCCACCAGCAGTTCATCAAGGCAGTCAAGGATGGCCGTGGCAGCCGGCTGAAAAACGACCCGCAGCTATTTTCCGGCATGGTATGGATCGGCGAAAAGAGCATCCCGCTGGGACTGGCGGATGGCCTGGGCAATACCCGCTCGGTCGCGCGTGACATCATCAAGGCCGAAAAGACGGTGGACTACACCCAGCAGGACGATCTTTCCAGCCGCGTGGCGCGCAAGATAGGCGTCGAATTCGCCGGGGGCGTACGCAGCCTGTTCAACACCCGCCTGTTCTGACAACAGCCCTCATCGCGGAGCACACATGGCAAGCAGACGCCGCCGTCAGGAAGAAGAGCACGAAAACCATGAACGCTGGCTGGTGTCCTATGCCGACTTCATCACCCTGCTGTTCGCCTTTTTCGTGGTGATGTACGCCATTTCCTCGGTCAACGAGGGCAAGTACCGGGTACTGTCCTCGGCCATCGTCGATGCCTTTCGCAGTGGCTCCACCATCAATATCAATACCACCCCGCCCAGCGGTGGGGCCAATACCATGATAGAAATCCCCCAGACCAAGCCGATTGCCAAGGCCATCACGGGGGACCACCATGTCGAACCGAATCCCAAACTCGGCTCGCTGGCAGCGGATCTGGCCAAGGTGATGGACCCGCTGGTCAAGGGCGGGCAGGTCAACATCACCCAGAGCCCCAAGGGCATCACCGTCGACATCCGCGATACGGCGCTGTTTCCGGTGGGTCAGGCTGCACCCAACGACCAGTCGCGCCAGATCATGTCCGGCATGGCCGCCCTGCTGTCCAAGGTGGATAACCAGATCCGGGTGGAAGGCTTTACCGACAACGTCCCCATCAAGACCTCCACTTATCCGTCCAACTGGGAACTGTCTGCCGCCCGCGCTGGCAGCGTAGTGCGACTATTCCAGGAAAGCGGCATCAGCCCGGCAAGACTGGTCGCCGTAGGACGGGGAGAAAACCTGCCGGTGGCCGACAACACCACGCCAGATGGCCGCGCCACCAACCGCCGCGTGTCCATTACCGTTTTGGCTGAAGACCAGAACGAGGCCGAAGTGCTGCCATCGCAACCGTCCACCACCCCTGCCCCGGCAGCCGTTCCGGCCGGCAAATAGTCAGACGCCCGTACCATAACAATCAGGAGGAGCCCATGACCACCCCGCTATCCGCCACTGCGCTGGAACAGCTGTTTCACAATGCCCGCAGTCACAGCCACTGGCAGCAACGCCCGGTGAGCGATGACACCCTGCATCAGCTGTTTGACCTGCTCAAGCTCTGCCCCACCAGCGCCAACTGCTCGCCAGCCCGCTTCGTTTTCCTCAAGACCCCGGCGGCCAAGGAAAGGCTGCGCCCCTTCCTGATGGAAGGCAATGTAGAGAAGACCATGGCCGCTCCGGTGTGCGTGATCGTGGCGCAAGACATGCAATTTTATGAGCACTTGCCACGGCTGTTTCCACATGCCGACGCCAAGAGCTGGTTTGAAGGCAACGATGCCGACATTGCCGCCACCGCCGCCCGCAACAGCACCTTGCAAGGTGCCTACCTGATCATGGCGGCACGTTCGCTGGGATTGGACTGCGGCCCGATGTCGGGTTTTGACAATGCCGGGGTGAATGGCGAGTTTTTTGCTGATGGCCGCTGCCAGTCCAATTTCCTGATCAACCTGGGCTATGGCGAGGCCGGCAAGCTGCATGCGCGCGCACCGCGCTTTGGTTTTGACGAAGCCTGCCAGATACTCTGAAGCAGCGTAAGCGGGCGTGGATTTGACCATGGTGCTTCGGCTCAGGGCCATTGCCCGGTTATACTAGCGGGCAAATTCATTCCGGAGACGCTCATGCTCTACCCGCTTCTGCGCCCTCTGCTGTTCAGATTTGACGCAGAAACCGCCCACGAACAAACCCTACAGCTGCTGGACAAGGCGCACAAACTGCGCCTGCTTGGCCTGGCTGTTCCGGCGGTCAGCCGGGCGCCGGTCAAGGCCATGGGTCTGACTTTTCCCAATGCGGTTGGTCTGGCTGCCGGCCTGGACAAGAATGGCGACCATATCGACGCGCTGGCGGCGCTGGGCTTCGGCTTTCTGGAAATCGGCACCATCACCCCACGCCCACAGGATGGCAACCCCAAGCCACGCCTGTTCCGCGTGCCGGAACATCAGGGCATCATCAATCGCATGGGTTTCAACAACCGTGGCGTCAATGTATTGCTCGACAATGTGCGCAACTGCCGTTTCAACGGCGTGCTGGGCATCAATATCGGCAAAAACGCAGTTACTCCGATTGAAAACGCGGTGGATGACTACCTGATCTGCCTGGACAAGGTCTATGCCTACGCCAGCTACATCACGGTCAATATCTCCTCGCCCAATACCAAGAACCTGCGCCAGTTGCAGCAAGGCGACGAGCTGTCGCGCCTGCTGGCTGCTCTCAAGACCCGCCAGCAGCAGTTGGCCGACCAACATGGTCGCTATGTGCCGCTGGCGGTGAAGATCGCTCCGGACCTGGACGACGAACAGATTGCCGACATCGCCCGTCTGCTGACCGTCAACAAGATTGATGGCGTCATCGCCACCAATACCACGCTGTCGCGGGTAGAGATTGCCGACCACCCGCTGCAGGACGAAGCAGGCGGCCTGTCCGGCGCACCGGTACGAGAACGCTCCACCGCGCTGATCCGCAAGCTGGCGCGTGAACTAGACGGCAGCCTGCCCATCATAGGGGTAGGCGGCATTCTCAGTGGCGAAGATGCAGTAGAAAAGCTGCAAGCCGGTGCCACACTGGTACAGCTGTACAGCGGCCTGATCTATCAGGGACCACCGCTGATCGCGCAGTGCAGCCAGGCCATCGCCCGCCACCTGCAACAACAAACCCGCAATTGACATCCCAGGGAGGATATATGTTCAACAAGATGACTCGCCTTGTAATGCTTGGCAGCCTGTCGCTGGGCCTGCTTTCCGGCTGCGCCACCTCCGATTCCGCCGCCGTCTACTCCAAGGGGCAAATGCGCCAGGCGCAGAGCGTACAACTGGGCACCGTGGTGTCGGTCAACAACGTCAAGATGGAAGGCCAGAACAATGAGCTGCTGACACTGGGCGGCGCGGCTCTTGGCGGCTTGGCCGGCAGCAATGTCGGCGGCGGCAAGGGTGCCATCGCCGGTGGTATCATCGGCGCACTGGCCGGTGGTTTCGGCACCCAGGCAGCCCAGCGCAGCATGGGTAGCAAGAATGCACTAGAAGTGACTGTCAAACTGGACGGCAGTGGCCGCATGGTTTCCATCGTGCAGGATGCCGACATCCCGCTGAGCGCAGGCCAGCGTGTACGCCTGCTGAGCGGTGGCGGTGACGACCGGGTGGTACCTTACTGATCACACCTGGTCAGTAGCCGGCATGCAAAACAGGCTGANNTCAGCCTGTTTTGCATGCCTGCCCCCTCACTCTCCCGATGCTGCCGGCACCCAGCGCCCGTCCTGCAAATGCTCCAGTGGCCGATACTGCGACTTGTAAGCCATCTTGCGGCAATCGGCAATCCAGTAGCCCAGATATAGATAGGGCAGCTGCCAGGCCCGCGCCAGCTCCACCTGCCATAGCACATTGAATACGCCATAGCCTGCCTGGGCATCCTGCGGATCATAAAAGGTGTACACCGCCGACAGGCCGTCGGCCAGCCGGTCGATCAGGCTGACCATTTTCAGCTCGCCATCCAGCCGGAACTCGGCCAGTAGGCTATCCACGCCGCTTTTGAGAATGAACTCGGAATACTGCTGCACATTATCCTCGGCCATGCCGCCCCCGGCATGGCGTGACTGCTGATAGTCGTGGTACAGCTGGTAATGATCCTGGCGGAACTCCAGCGGCAACAGCCGCACCTCCATGTCCTGCAAGCGCTTCCAGCTGCGCCGCTGACTGCGGTTGGGCGTGAAGGCCGCTACCGGAAGCCGCACCGGCACGCAGGCCTGGCAACTATCGCAATAAGGCCGGTAGGTATACAGACCACTGCGGCGAAAACCCAGCCGGACCAGCTGGCTGTAAACCGCGGCATCAATGGCTTCGGCAGGAATGGCTACCTGCGAGCGCGCCTGGCGACCGTCCAGATAACTGCAGGCATAGGGGGCGGTGGCATAAAAATGAATGGCAACCGCCGGTCCGGCATCACGATGGCTCATGGTCGAAACAATAGTTCCACATGCTGTCCGCCTGGGGTTCAAGCGTCTTGTTCTTCAGAGTAGCAATAAATTCGGCCCTTGGAATCAGCGTTGCGCCCAGGCTGGCCAGATGCGGGGTATGCATCTGGCAGTCAATCATGTCCACGCCCTGCGCCTGCAAGTGGCGAGCCATGTGGACAAAGGCGATTTTGGAGGCGTCAGTACGGTGGGAAAACATCGATTCGCCATAGAACATCCGCCCCAGCGCCACGCCATACAGCCCGCCCACCAGTTCGCCATCCATCCATACCTCGAAAGAATGTGCCGCCCCGAGCTGATGCAGACGACAGTAGGCTTCCACCATGGGCTGGATGATCCAGGTACCGGCAGCCCCGGCGCGCGGTGCGGCACAGGCCTCCATCACTTGTCGGAAAGCGGTGTCCAGCGTCACCCGGTAGTGGCGATTGCGCAGCGTCTTGTCCAGCGAACGGCTGACGCGTAGCTGCGGCGGGAACAGCACCATGCGCTGAGAAGGCGACCACCACAAAATGGGTTCGCCTGCGGAAAACCACGGGAAGATGCCCTGGGAGTACCCCAGCAGCAGGCGCGCCGGCGACAGGTCGCCACCAGCAGCCAACAAACCGTCCGGTTCGGCCAGTGCGCTGCGAACCGGAGGAAAAACCAGCTCGTGTCCGAGCCAGGGAATCATTACTTGCTGCCGGTTTTGCCCTGGCAGCTCAGGCATTCGCCGTACAGATACAGCGCATGCTCGGCAATGCGAAAGCCGTGCTGCTCGGCGATGCGATCCTGCAAGGCCTCGATTTCAGGATCGAAGAATTCCATCACGCTGCCGCACTTCACGCACACCATGTGGTCGTGGTGACCACCCTGGTTGAGCTCGTACACGGCCTTGCCGGATTCGAAATGGTGGCGTACCAGAATACCGGCCTGCTCGAACTGGGTGAGCACGCGGTAAATGGTGGCCAGACCGATGTCGATATTCTCGGCCAGCAGTTTGCGATAGACATCTTCGGCCGACAGGTGGCGATCGTCGGTCATCTCGAACAGGTCGAGAATTTTCAGACGCGGGCCGGTGGCTTTGAGGCCGATATCTTTAAGGTGACTGGCTTTGCTCATCGTGATATAAATTAGGTCGATTTTTGAAGCATGATAAAGCCTTTTTCCGGCTTTGCCTAACACCGCCAGTTAAATATAATCCTCAGCCCATCGGAGTCTCATGCGCGCCCTGATCATCGCTGCCGTCATCGCCCTCTCCGGCTGCACCTCCATGAATCCCATCAACTGGATTACCCCCCACAAGATGGAAATCCAGCAAGGCAATTATGTCACCGAAGATGCCGTGGCCAAACTGAAGCCCGGCATGACCCGCTCCCAGGTACGTTTCCTGCTGGGCACTCCCTTGCTGACCGATTCCTTCCACAACAACCGCTGGGACTATCCGTATCAGGATAGCAAGCAGGGCAAGCTGGTCGACAAGAAGCTGCTGACCGTTTTCTTTGAAGGCGACACCATGGTGCGGGTAGAAGGCACCGCACAGCCGGCCGAGCGCGCCATTCTGCCGCTTGATGCCTCTGCCCCCGCCCAGGAAGCCCCCAAGCAATGAGTGAACTGAATATCGTCATCGTCGGTGCTGCCGGCCGCATGGGCCGCACGCTGATCGAATCCGTACTGGCTACCCCCGGCGCTCGTTTGCATGCTGCCATTGATCGTGCCGCTTCCGACTTTATCGGTCAGGATGCCGGCCTGTTCATTGGTCAGCAGACCGGGGTCAAGATTTCCAGCGATTTCGCTGCGGCCCTGTCTGGTGCGGATGTGGTCATCGACTTTACCCGCCCGGAAGCCACGCTTGATTATCTGCAACAGTGCCAGCAGCACAAGGTGCAGATGATCATCGGCACGACTGGTTTTGACGATGCTGGCAAGGCTGCCATCAAGGCGGCGGCCGAGAAAATCGGCATCGTGTTTGCCTCCAACTTCAGCGTCGGGGTGAACCTCACCTTCAAACTGCTGGACATGGCCGCGCGGGTGCTGAACGAAGGCTACGATATCGAAATCACCGAGGCACACCACCGCTTCAAGGTGGATGCCCCGTCCGGCACCGCACTGCGCATGGGCGAAGTGATTGCCGATGCCCTGGGCCGCGACCTCAAGGAATGTGCGGTGTATGGCCGCGAAGGTGTGACCGGCGAGCGCGACCCGAACACCATTGGCTTTGCCACCGTGCGGGCCGGCGATGTGGTGGGCGACCATACCGTATTGTTCGCCACCCTGGGCGAACGGGTGGAAATCACCCACAAGGCGTCCAGCCGTGCCACCTTTGCCAACGGTGCCGTGCGCGCCGCCAAATGGCTGTCGGCCAAGCCCTCCGGCCTGTTCGACATGCAAGACGTACTGGGCCTGCGTTAAGGCCTGCGGGAGCCGGCCGCCCGGCTGGCTCCCTTCCCCTGCTGATGATCCGCCTCTCCCTGCTCTGCCAGTGCCTGCTGGCTGCCCTGCTACTGACTTGCCTCGCTTCGCTATTGCACGGCAGCGGCATTGTCTGGGCCATGCTGCATGGCAATCAAACACTGCCGGCGCTGCAACTGCAGCTACTGCTGCAGCTACGCCTGCCACGTCTGCTGGTCGCCATCTGCAGCGGCATGCTGCTGAGCAGCGCCGGAGCCGCCATCCAGGCACGCTTCCGCAATCCCTTGGCCGAACCGGGCCTGCTGGGCATCTATAGCGGAGCGGCACTGGCCGCCGCACTGGCACTCAGCCTGGGCGCCGGCATCTTGCCGGTTTCGCTGGCCGGCTTTACCGGCAGTCTGCTGACGCTGTGGCTGATTCGCCTGCTGGCCTCGCCCAATGGCAATGGCAGCCGGCTGATCCTGTCCGGCGTGGCCATCGCAGCCTTGCTGGGCAGTCTGCTGACGCTGTTGATCACCACCCTGCCGGATGGTGCCCTGCGCAGCATCACCTTCTGGCTGATGGGCAGTTTCGCCAATGCTGAATGGCCGCAGGCCTGGCTGTTGCTGCTGGCCACGCCGCTGGTCTGGCTGGGCTTGTTCCGCCACTGGCGCTTGCTCAATGCCCTGCAACTGGGTGAAGCCACCGCGTTTCATCTGGGTTTTGACATTCGCCGTGGCGCATGGCTGGTCGTCTGCCTTGCCTCCATCGCCGCCGGCGTGGTGGTATCCAGCTGCGGCATGATCGGCTTTGTCGGCCTGCTGGCACCGCATCTGACCCGGCTGTTGACCGGCAGCGACGCCCGCCGCCTGCTGCTGGCGTCTCCACTACTGGGTGCCTGGCTGACGGTCAGCGCCGACTGGCTGGCACGCAGCCTGCTGGCCCCTGCGGAATTGCCGGTTGGCGTCATCACCAGTCTGCTGGGTGCCCCGTTTTTTCTGTGGCTGTTACGACGAGAACAGGAGTCAAACCGTGCTTGAGCTGGAGCAGGTATGTTTGCAGCGTGCCAGCAAGCGACTGTTATGGCAGGTTTCGCTACAGGCCGTGCCCGGCGAGTTGTGCGTCATCCTTGGCCCCAACGGCGCGGGCAAGAGCACCCTGCTGCAATTGATGTCGGGCTATCTGCGTCCCGACAGCGGCAGCGTCTGGCTGGGCGGGCAGGATACGGCTGGCATGAGCCCGGCCCGTCTGGCCAGCCTGCGCGCCGTGGTGGAGCAGCAGGCAGCTGCTCCATCCGGCTGGCGGGTGAACGAGCTGGTCGCGGCCGGCAGTTATTTTGCTGCTCCCGGCCAGCAGGCGGCAGCTATAGAACAGGCGCTGGCCTTGACCGACACCAGCGCACTGGCGCAACGCCGGCTCGACAGCCTGTCCGGGGGCGAGGCGCAGCGCGCCCACCTGGCACGCGCACTGTGCCAGCTACTGGCATCCACACAGCCGGAACGCTATTTATTGCTGGATGAGGCCACGGCCGCGCTGGACTTCGCCATTGCCGACAGCCAGATGGCGCAATGGCGGCGGCTGGCGCAGGACTTGCACATCGGCGTGGTGGCGGTGGTACACGACCTGAACCTGGCGCTGCGCCATGCCGACCGGGTCTTGCTGCTGCAGGATGGCTGCAGCATCGCCTTTGGCCGCACCGCCGACATCATGCAGCAGGCGCGGCTGGAGGCCATTTACGGCATCCGGCTGGCTGAATTGATCAGCCCGGATGCCCGCATCCGGGCCTTTGTCCCGCACGGTACGCGCTGATCCGCTACAGCCGCTGTAATTCCAGACTGGATTTCACCTCGAAGCTCTGCGTGACCGCACCGTCGTTGTCTGCGCTTTCCAGCCGGACATCAAAGCCCCACAGCCGTCCCACATGCTTGAGCACTTCCTGCGCACTGCCCTCGTCCAGCGGACGGCGATTGTGCATGGTATGGCGCAAGGTCAGGCTGCGATCACCCCGCACATTGACCGACCACACCTGAATGTTCGGCTCACGCGAGCCCAGGTTGTATTGCTCGGCCAGCTTGCTGCGGATGTCACGATAGCCCCTTTCGTCATGGATGGCCGACACTTCCAGCTTGTCTTCATGGTCGTCGTCACGAATGGAGAACATGCGGAAATCGCGAATCAGCTTGGGCGAAAGGTATTGTGAAATAAAGCTTTCGTCCTTGAAGTTCTTCATGGCGAATTCCAGCGAGCTGCGCCAGTCGGTACCGGCCAGATCGGGAAACCAGGCCTTGTCCTCGTCCGTGGGCGCTTCGCAGATGCGCTTGATGTCCTGGTACATGGAAAAACCCAGGGCATAGGGGTTGATGCCGTTATACCAGCGCGCCGTCACCGGCGGCTGATACACCACATTGGTGTGGCTCTGCAAAAACTCCATCATGAAGCCATCGGTCACCAGCCCCTTGTCGTACAGGCGGTTGAGAATGGTGTAGTGCCAGAACGTGGCCCAGCCCTCGTTCATCACCTGAGTCTGGCGTTGCGGGTAGAAATACTGCGCCACCTTGCGCACGATGCGCACCAGCTCGCGCTGCCACGGTTCCAGCAAGGGCGCGGATTTTTCGATGAAATACAGCAGGTTTTCCTGCGGCTCGGCCGGAAAACGTTGCGGTTCGCGATTGGCATCGTCCTTGTCGCGCTTGGGAATGGTGCGCCACAGGTCGTTGACCTGCATCTGCAGATACTGTTCGCGCTCCACCTGCCGCGCCTGCTCCTCGGCCAGTGACAGCTTCTGCGGCCGCTTGTAGCGATCCACACCATAGTTCATCAGCGCATGGCAGGAATCCAGCAGCATCTCCACCTCGTCGATGCCATAGCGCTCCTCGCATTTGCTGATGTAGGACTTGGCAAATACCAGATAGTCGACAATGGCCGAGGCGTCGGTCCAGGCACGAAACAGGTAATTGCCCTTGAAGAAGCTGTTGTGACCATAGGCGGCGTGGGCAATCACCAGCGCCTGCATGGTCATGGAGTTTTCTTCCATCAAATAGGCAATGCAGGGGCTGGAGTTGATGACGATTTCGTAGGCCAAGCCCATCTGGCCACGCTTGTAGCTTTTTTCGGTGGAAACGAAGTGCTTGCCGAAGCTCCAGTGATGGTAGTTCACCGGCATGCCGACCGAGGAGTAGGCATCCATCATCTGTTCGGCGGTAATCACTTCCAGCTGATTGGGATAGACGTCCAGCTGGAATTCATCCACTGCGATCTTGCGGATTGCGCGGTCGTATTCTTCGATCAGGTCGAAGGTCCATTCGGACCCGGTGGAAATGGGTGTCATGCTGCATTCCCCTTGGCGGCCGGCCCTGGCACTCAGGCGCGCGTGGCTGGCTGGCGTTTGAACAGCTCCCGGAATACCGGATAAATATCGGAGGCCGAGCGGATTTTCTGCATGGCGAAATGCCGCTGGCGTTCCTTGACCTTGAGGTACTCGTACCAGAGGTTTTGCGGCTCGCCCTCGGTGATTTCGATGTAGGCGAAATACTGGCAATAGGGCAGCAGCTGTTCTTCCATGATGCGGCCGCAATTGGCCGAGTCGCTGTCCCAGTTGTCGCCATCGGAAGCCTGGGCGGCATAAATATTCCACTCGCTGCCGCTGTAACGCTTCTTGACGATGTCCGCCATCAGATTGAGCGCCGAGGACACCACCGTCCCCCCGCTTTCACGCGAGTGGAAGAAGTCTTCCTCGTTCACCTCCACCGCACTGGTGTGATGGCGGATGAACACCACTTCGATCTTGTCGTAGTTACGCTGCAAAAACAGGTAGAGCAAGATGAAGAAGCGCTTGGCCATGTCTTTTTTCTGCTCGTCCATCGAACCGGACACATCCATGATGCAGAACATCACCGCCTGGCTGGTGGGCTTGGGCTGCTTGATGCGGTTGTTGTAGCGCAGATCGAAAGGGTCGATAAAAGGGATGCTGGCCAGCTTCTCGCGCAGCATATGGATGCGCTTGCGCTGGTCGCGCACTTCCAGCGCGCTTTCGTCATCCGACTCCAGCAACTGGTCCAGGTCTTCCTCGGCCTCGCCCAGGCTGGCCAGGGTTGGCGCGGCCATGGCGACACGCCGCGCCAGTGCACCACGCAAGGAACGGACGATGCTGATATTGGCCGGGGTGCCGTCATTGGTGTAGCCGGCCCGCACCTGCTTGAGCTCTTCCACGCCCATCAGCTGGGTCTTGATCAGATTGGGCAGCGCCAGGTCATCAAAAAACACATTGAGGAATTCTTCGCGCGACAACTCGAACACAAAGTCGTCCTCACCCTCGCCATCCTGGCTGGCCTTGCCACCACCGCCACCTCCACCGCCGCCTTGCGGACGTTGAATACGATCCCCCCGAATGAATTCTTCATTGCCCGGATGCACCTGCTCGCGCACCCCGCCCTGGCCATGATGAAATACCGGCTCGGAAATATCCTTGACCGGAATGGAGACTTTCTCGCCGCTCTCGATATCGGTGATACTGCGCCCCTTCACCGCACGCGAAACGGCTTCCTTGATCTGCGCCTTGAAACGGCGCAAGAAACGCTCGCGGTTGACCGCGGACTTGTTCTTGCCGTTCAGGCGTCTGTCTATGATGTGGGACATGGCAACCTCGCTGTTGTCTCCTGCGGCCCGGCTGGTCTGCGGGCGCCAGCCTTTGCTACGGTCGCGGCATGCGACCCGGCCAAGCCGGACCATCCTGTTTGGACAGTCCGGGCCAGAATCGGTGCCGGTCCGGCGGGCAGAAACCCGCTGGCCGGCGCGTGCTCAGGAGGACTTGCGTACCCGCAGATACCATTCGCACAGCAGGCGAACCTGCTTGGCGGTATAGCCTTTTTCCACCATGCGGTTGACGAAGTCTTCGTGCTTCTTGGCATCTTCCACGCTGGCCTTGGCATTGAAGGAAATCACCGGCAGCAGCTCTTCGGTATTGGAGAACATCTTCTTCTCGATTACCGTGCGCAGCTTTTCATAGCTGGTCCAGGTCGGGTTCTTGCCACCATTATTGGCTCGGGCCCGCAGCACGAAGTTGACGATTTCGTTGCGGAAGTCCTTGGGATTGGAAATCCCGGCCGGTTTCTCGATCTTTTCCAGCTCGCCATTGAGCGAGGTGCGGTCGAAGATTTCGCCGGTGTCCTGATCGCGGTATTCCTGATCCTGAATCCAGTAGTCGGCGAAGGTGACATAGCGGTCGAAAATGTTCTGGCCGTACTCGGAGTAGCTTTCCAGATAGGCAGTCTGGATTTCCTTGCCGATGAACTCGACATACTTGGGCGCCAGATACTCCTTCAGGAAAGTCAGGTATTTCTGCTCCTGCTCGGCCGGGAACTGTTCCCGCTCCACTTGCTGTTCCAGCACATACAAGAGATGCACCGGGTTGGCGGCTACTTCCTGGTTGTCGAAGTTGAACACCTTGGACAGTATCTTGTAGGCAAAGCGGGTCGACAGACCGTTCATGCCTTCGTCCACCCCGGCATAGTCACGGTATTCCTGCAGCGACTTGGCCTTGGGATCGGTGTCTTTCAGATTGTCGCCGTCGTACACCTGCATCTTGCTGAAGAGGCTGGAGTTTTCTGTCTCTTTCAGCCGCGACAGAATGGCAAACTGCGCCATCATCTTCAGGGTTCCCGGTGCGCAGGGCGCATTGCCCAAGGACGAGTTGCGGATCAGCTTGTCGTAGATCTTGATCTCTTCGGTCACCCGCAGGCAGTACGGCACCTTGACGATGTAGATACGGTCGAGGAAAGCCTCGTTGTTCTTGTTGTTGCGGAACTGCTTCCACTCCGACTCGTTGGAGTGGGCCAGTACGATGCCATCAAATGGAATCGCACCAAAGCCTTCCGTGCCCTTGAAATTGCTTTCCTGGGTGGCAGTCAGCAAGGGGTGCAGCACCTTGATGGGTGCCTTGAACATTTCCACGAATTCCAGCAGGCCCTGGTTGGCCAGGCAGAGGCCGCCAGAGTAGCTGTAGGCATCCGGGTCATCCTGGGCATATTTTTCCAGCTTGCGGATGTCCACCTTGCCCACCAGCGAGGAAATGTCCTGGTTGTTTTCGTCACCCGGCTCGGTCTTGGCCACGGCAATCTGCCGCAGCACGGACGGGTAGCGCTTCACCACCTTGAACTGGCCGATGTCGCCATTGAATTCATGCAGCCGCTTCACCGCCCACGGGCTGGGAATGGTCTTGAGATAGCGGCGCGGAATGCCGAATTCTTCTTCCAGAATGGCACCGTCCTCATCCACATTGAACAAGCCCAGCGGCGACTCGTTCAGCGGGCTGCCCTTGAGGCAATAAAACGGCACCTGCTCCATCAGCTCTTTCAGCTTTTCGGCAATCGACGATTTGCCGCCGCCTACCGGCCCCAGCAGGTAGAGAATCTGTTTCTTCTCTTCCAGCCCTTGGGCAGCATGGCGGAAATAGGCCACCACCTGCTCGATCACTTCCTCGGTGCCGTAAAACTCGCGGAAGGCGGGGTAGACCTTGATGACCTTGTTGGAAAAGATGCGTGACAGGCGCTGGTCGTGGCGAGTATCCACCTGTTCCGGTTCGCCAATGGCTGCCAGCATGCGCTCGGAAGCCGTGGCATAAGCAGCTGGATCTCGTTTGCAGATCTCCAGATACTCCTGAATGGTGTATTCCTCTTCACGCGTCTTGTCGTAGCGGGAGGCGTAGTGGCTCAAGATGTCCGGGTGCATGGCTCTCTCCTGGCTGGTTGCAGGGGCGCGCACGGCGTGCATGGTGCACCCGCATTCCCCTGGCAAATTAGAGTACTGACTGGTTTTTCAGCTTCTCTTTTTCTGGGTATAGCACATGCGCTGGACAGCAAGAATAAAAGCGTGGCAATCAGGACTTTCGGCACATTAGCCAGCTAAGTCACTGAATTTTATTGAGAAATATCTTGATATGATCAAAGAAAAAACTAAGAGAAAAAATTTCCATTCTGCATTTTGAAAAATAAATCTTTTAAATCAACCACCTACAAAACACCGACCCGTAAAATCGACCAGCAGGAATAATGTATCAATTTGCAAGCAGATGTTTCAGCTCTTGCGTTCGATAATGCGGGTGCCGATTTCATAGACCTGCCCACGCTTGACCTCATTGCAGCGGCGCACTTCCACCTCGGCTTCCAGTGGCTTGCCCGGCAGCCCGCCCAGCGAAGGTGCCAGCACAATGACCGACAGCCGCTCGCCATGCTGCGGTACATAGGAAGAGCGAAAGGCCATGCCGTCTACCGACAGGTCGACACATTCGCCGTAGTGGGTTTCGCCGGTGTGCAGCGAGCGGATGCGGGCCTTGCAACCCATCTGCAAGCGGCGCGCACCACGTCGTTCATGATAGGGGTCAAACGGCGGCACCAGGCAGTCTCCCATCCAGATAGGCGGCCAGCCAGTGCAGGCCGACAATGGATTTGCTATCGCAGATTTCACCGGACAGCGCCATTTGCATCACCTGCTCCAGCGGCAGGGTCAGCACTTCGAGAAACTCCCCCTCGTCCAGCTGCCGTTCACCGGCTTGCAGCCCTTCGGCCAGGTAGTAGCTGATCTGCTCGTTGGAATAACCGATGCAGGGATAGGCCGTACCCAGATAACGCCAGTTGGCGGCCTGGTAACCGGTTTCTTCCAGCAGCTCGCGGCGGGCCGTCTGCTCCGGGGCTTCGTTGGGATCAATCTTGCCGGCGGGAATTTCCACAAACACGCGGCCTGCCGGGTAACGGTACTGGCGTTCCAGCACCAGTTGCCGGTCTGGCGTCAGCGCCAGTACAGCCACGGCACCGGGATGCAGAATGTACTCGCGGCTGGCATGCGACTCATCCGGCAGCAGTACCTTGTCCTTGTGCACCTTGAGAAAGCCACCCTCATACACCAGCTCCGACTGCAGTTTCTTTTCAACAAGATCCACGTGCTGCCTTTCTGTTCTTCCAGTTTCGAACCACGGCACAGCGCCAGCCCAGCATCACCAAGACATAGCCGCACAATGCCAGCCCCAGCCCCATGACCAGCAGACCAAGCAACAAGGGCCAGCCCAGCGACAGCAACCAATGCACCAGTTGCACGACCCATTGCTGCAGCGACAGGGCCTCCCAGCTTGGAGGCTGGCTCATTGTACCTGCAGCCGGGTCACCCAGTAACAGCAGTCCACAGGAATAAGCCAGAAAATAAAGCGGCAGGATGGTAAGCGGATTGCTGTATAGCGTGGCCAGCAAGGCTGCTGGCAGATTGACACGCAGACACAGCGCCAGCAGCAGGGTGGCCAGCCGTTTCGGCGGCCCCGGAAGCAAGCCGGTGAGCAGGCCAAGTGCCACGCCTTGTGCCACCTTGCGTCGTTGCACGGCCCAGCAGGCCGGCTGGTCCAGCCAGCGCCCCAGCCAGCCCAGGCCTGGCCGGCTCAGCAGCTGGTGGCGGTAAGTGCTGAGACGGCGGATTGTTGTTCGCAAGCAACGCATGACCAGCCACCTTCCCGTTGTCGTAATGCCACACCACGAGGCGGGTGCAGGTAAAAGGAGTTGTCAAACGCGACGGAATAAATTAAACAAGCGTTTGAATTAAGTGAGCAACACAGCCCTACCCTGCTCATACAAGCTATTCGACCCGGAAAACCCGGGCAGCGCAACCAACAGGAGAGACCCCATGCCCGCATACAAAGCCCCGCTGCGTGACTTTGACTTTGTGCTCAACGAACTGATCAAGGTACAGGACATCATCCCCGCCCTGCCCGGCTACGAGGAAGCCACCCAGGACATCTTTACTTCCTACCTGGAAGCCGCCGCCCAGTTTTGCGAAAGCGAGCTGGCCCCGCTGAACCGCCAGGCCGATGAAGAAGGCTGCCAGTTCGACCCCAGCACCAAGGCCGTCACCACCCCGCCGGGTTTCAAGGAAGCCTACAAGCAATATTGCGAGCTGGGTTTTCCGGCACTGGACTGTGACCCGGCCTACGGTGGCCAGGGCATGCCCAAATCGCTGGCTTTCCCGGTAATGGAAATGCAGTGCTCGTCCAATGTGGCCTGGTCGATGTATCCCGGCCTGTCGCATGGTGCGTATGCTGCCATCCACGCTCATGGCACCGAAGAACAGAAAGCCACCTACCTGCCGCGCCTGGTGGATGGCAGTTGGACCGGCACCATGTGTCTGACCGAACCGCACTGCGGCACCGACCTGGGTCTGCTGAAAACCCGTGCCGAACCAAACGGCGATGGCAGCTACAGCATTACCGGCACCAAGATTTTCATCTCGGCCGGCGAACACGACATGTCCGACAACATCATCCATCTGGTGCTGGCCCGTCTGCCGGATGCGCCCAAGGACGTGAAGGGGATTTCGCTGTTCATCGTGCCGAAGTACCACGCCGATGGCAGCCGTAACCCGGTGGCTTGCGGCAGTCTGGAACACAAGATGGGCATCAAGGCCAATGCCACGGCAGTGATCAATCTGGATGGTGCTCGCGGCTATCTGATTGGCGAAGCCAACAAGGGCCTGTCCTGCATGTTCACCATGATGAACGCGGCGCGTCTGGGCTGCGGCATGCAGGGCCTGGGTATTGGCGAAGCGTCCTTCCAGGGTGCACTGGCTTATGCCCGTGAACGCCTGCAAATGCGCGCACTGACCGGAGCCAAATGCCCGGACAAGGCAGCCGACCCCATCATCGTGCATCCGGACGTGCGCCGCATGCTGCTGACCCAGAAAGCCTATACCGAAGCCGGCCGCGCACTGACTGCCTTACTCGCCCTGCAGCTGGATATCGAGGACAAGCACCCGGATGCAGCAGCCCGTCAGGATGCGGCCGATCTGGTCGCCCTGCTCACCCCGGTGGCCAAAGCCTTCATGACCGACAATGGCTATGAAGCCGCCAATATGGGCATGCAGGTTTTCGGTGGACACGGTTTCATTCGTGAATGGGGCATGGAGCAACTGGTACGCGATTGCCGTATCTCGCAGATTTACGAAGGCACCAACGGCATTCAGGCCATCGACCTGCTGGGACGCAAGGTATTGCTGGATCAGGGTCAGAAGCTGCGCAAGTTTACCAAGCAGATTCACCAGTTCTGCCAGGCCAACGAAGGCAATGACAAGCTGGCCGACTACATCGCACCACTTGCCAAACTGATGAAGGATATCGGCGAAGTGACCATGGGCATCGGCATGGCCAGCCTGCAGAACAAGGACGAAGCCGGTGCCGCTGCCACCGACTACCTGCGCCTGATCGGCCACCTGAGCTATGCCTGGCTGTGGGCGCGCATGGCCGAAGTGGCCCATGCCAGCCTGGGCCAGGGCGATGACGCCTTCTACCAGGCCAAGATTGCCACCGGCCGCTTCTACATGGCCAAACTGTTCCCGGAAGTGCACACCCTGCTCGCCCGCATCAAGGGCGGTGCCGCGCCGCTGATGGCGCTGGATGAGGAACACTTCGCCTTCTGATTGCTTGTTCGACTCCACTGATACGGCCCTGCGGGGCCGTTTTTTTATTGGCAGCAGATAGCGGCTACTCAGGGCAGTCCAGACAAAAAAAAGCCCGGAAACCCGGGCTTATAAATAAAGGAATGAAAAAAAGAGAGCTCGTACTCTCGTTTTTCATTCTAATCAAAACCATTCCTGCCTGCCATGCTTTTTGCATGGCGTGTCATCAATACAAAAAACCCGCATCAGTCGCTGATGCGGGTTTTGCATTTGAGGCAGACAGGCTTAGTTGCTACCGCAGCAAGCCTTGTATTTCTTGCCGCTACCACAAGGGCAGGGGTCGTTGCGGCCAACCTTGTCACCTTCACGGCGCACGGTTTCCGGTGCCTGAGCCTTGGCGCGCCAGTAGTTGAAGACTGCGATCAGTGCTTGCGGCAGCTGTTCCTTGCAGTCGTCCTTTTCCTCGTCGGTAAAGGTGACCAGGTCCTCGCCTTCTTCTTCCTCGAACATGCCGCCCAGCACCAGAATCGGCATCAGCAGGTCTTCGAAACCTTCATCGTCGGCCGCTTCGAACCAGTCGGTGTCGACCACGTCCAGCGCGTACAGATAGGCATTGCACCACGGCCAGTAGTCGGCTTCGTCGTCGTCGCTCTCGCTGTCATCGTCGGCGTAAAGGATAAGGTCCAGCTCACGGCCATCGGCCAGGACATGCGCGGTGACGTCGAACAGCTTTTGCAGCAGGTTTTCCAGTTCGACCTTTTCTTCCGGCTTGTCAAAGGCAGGAGCATCACCCAGCACCTCGGCCAGCCACATGGCGCGCTCCGGGGCATCCGGGCCGCTGGCCAATGCCGCGAAAAAGCCTTGGGCTTCGTCGGGCCGCATGGTACTGCCACTGATCGACAAGGGCGTCAGCAACTGTTCCAGCCGGGCCAGATCGGCGTCATTGAATACGATATCAGTCATGGTGCGCTCCTAGCGGTCAGAATGAATTGGCCGCATTGTATCGAAAAAAGCCCCGACACGTCGGGGCCATTTCGCACAAGGCTTGATCCATCTCCCATCAGGCCGTGCGGGTATCGCTCAGCCCCAGCTTTTCCTTCATTTGCTGGCGCATGACAAACTTCTGGATCTTGCCGGTAATGGTCATGGGAAAGCTGTCAACAAACTCGATATAACGCGGAATCTTGTAATGGGCAATCTGGCCCTGACAGAAGGCGCGCATATCGTCTTCGCTGGCCGTTTCACCATCTCGTAGCTTGATCCAGGCGCACAGCTCTTCGCCAAAGCGGTCATCCGGTACGCCAATCACCTGCACTTCCTGAATCTTCGGGTGGCGATAGAAAAACTCCTCCACTTCACGCGGATAGATGTTTTCGCCACCGCGTATCACCATGTCTTTCACCCGGCCGACGATGTTGACATAGCCCTGCCCGTCCATCACCGCCAGATCGCCGCTGTGCATCCAGCCTGCCTTGTCGATGGAATCAGCGGTTTTCGCCGGATCATCCCAGTAACCCAGCATCACCGAATAGCCACGGGTCAACAGTTCGCCGGTTTCTCCATGCGCCACGATGCGGCCATCGTTATCGACAATCTTCACCTCCACATGCGGATGCACCAGCCCCACGGTAGCTACGCGCTGGTCCAGTGGCGTATCGGCGCGGCTCTGGAAGCTGAGCGGGCTGGTTTCGGTCATGCCGTAGCCTATGGTCACCTGCTCCATGTGCATCAGCGTGGTGACCCGTTTCATCACCTCAATCGGGCAGGGACTGCCGGCCATCACCCCGCTGCGCAGGCTGGACAGATCGAATTCGGCAAACTGCGGATGATCCAGCAGGCTGATGAACATGGTCGGCACACCATGCAGGGCGGTGCAGCGCTCTTCCTGCACGGTATGCAGCACGCTGAGCACATCGAAACTTTCTGCCGGAAACACCATGCAGGCGCCATGCGTCAGGCAGGTGAGCGTGCCCAGCACCATGCCGAAACAGTGGTAGAGCGGCACCGGGATGCACAGCCGGTCCGTGCTGCTGAAACGCATGGCCTGGCCGGCAAAAAAGGCATTGTTCAGGATATTGTGATGCGACAGCGTGGCCCCCTTGGGGCTGCCGGTGGTGCCGGAAGTAAACTGGATATTGATGGCATCATCGAATTGCAGGCTCTGGCCCAGTTGCTGCAAGGCTGCCAGCTCGTGCGGCGTCGGTTCGGTCAGCAAATCGGCAAAACCCAGCATGCCGGGCGTGGCCTGCTGCCCCATGCGGATGACCCACTCCAGCTGTGGCATGCGCGCAGCCTTGAGCTGGCCCGGCTGGCTGTCGGCCAGTTCTGGCAGCAGATCCTGCAGCATTTCAATGTAGTTGCTGCTCTTGAAGCTGGGCGAAGCAATCACCGCGCGACAGCCCACCTTGTTGAGGGCGTACTCCAGCTCGGAACGGCGGTAGGCCGGATTGATATTGACCAGCACCAGCCCGGCCTTGGCCGTGGCAAACTGGGTCAGCACCCATTCGGCATTATTCTGCGACCAGATGCCGATGCGTTCTCCCGGCTGCAAGCCCAGCCGTAGCAGGCCGCAAGCCAGCCGGTCTACCTGCTGGCGCAATTCGGCATAGCTCCAGCGTATGCCCTGGTGCCGCACGACCAGTGCGTCCTGGCTGGCATATTGCTGGCTGGCAGCATCAAACAACTGGCCAATCGTTTGCCCGATCAGCGCTTGCGGGCTGGCACCGTGCACATAGCTGGCGTGCTTCATTGCTACTGTCTCCTTGTTGTGGTCTCTTTGTCCGTTGGAGCCGCTTCCCTGTTCGGCAGTGTGGCCTCGCTGCGCAGAGGTCTTTTTTGCATTAATCCCACAAGTTGACGATTACGTAAACGTAATGTGCCATTCATGATGAGAAGCCGTGGGAAAAACGCTACAATCCGTACAAATACTGAAAGCGGACACCATGACAGAAGCAGAACACTTCACCATTTCGGATCTCGCGCGTGATTTTGACGTCACCCTGCGTACCATCCGCTTCTACGAGGAACAAGGCCTGATCGAACCCAAGCGTGATGGCCGCCAGCGCGTGTTCACCCGCCGCGACCGCGCCCGCCTGCGCCTGATCCTGCGTGGCAAGCGCATTGGCCTGTCGCTGTCTGAAATCCGCGAAATCATTGATCTGTACGATCTGGCGCGCGACGAAGCCAGCCAGTCGCTCAAGCTCTTGCACCTGCTGGTGGCACGGCGCGAACAGCTGGAAGAACAACGCCGCGATATCGATGTGGTACTGGCGGAAATCGACGCCCTGGAGCAGCACTGCCGTGGCGTGATTGACCAGATGACCACCAAGTCCGATAGCCCGGCCTGAACACCTGCCCTGTGGCAGGTTTTTTTACCGCATCGTATTGACGTTTACGTAAGCGTAATTCAATATTCAAATCATCAACGCCACCTTCACAATAGCCTGTCAGGCCTTGCCGCCAAGACCGGCACCCGAGGAGAAACACCATGTACAGCAGCCTGCGGTTTGACCACGGTGACACCTACGACATGTTGCGCCAGAGCGTGAAGGATTTTGCCGATGCCGAAATCGCCCCGCGTGCCGCGCAAATCGATCAGGACAACCTGTTCCCGGCCGATCTGTGGCGCAAGTTTGGCGAGATGGGCCTCTTGGGCATTACCGCCGCAGAAGAATACGGCGGTGCCAATATGGGCTATCTGGCCCACATGATGGTGATGGAAGAACTCAGCCGCGCCTCCGCCTCGGTGGCCCTGTCCTACGGCGCACACTCCAACCTGTGTGTGAATCAGATCCAGAAAAACGGCAATGCCGAACAAAAAGCCCGCTACCTGCCCAAGCTGATTTCCGGCGAGCACGTCGGCGCACTGGCCATGTCCGAACCAAATGCCGGTTCCGACGTGGTCAGCATGAAGCTGCGGGCCGATAAAAAGGGCGACCACTACGTGCTGAATGGCAGCAAGATGTGGATTACCAATGGCGGCGATGCCGACACCCTGGTGGTATATGCCAAGACCGACATCAATGCCAGCCCCAAGGGCATGACCGCCTTTATCGTGGAAAAGGGCTTTGCCGGTTTCAGCCACGGCAGCAAGCTCGACAAACTGGGCATGCGCGGCTCCAACACCTATCCCCTGTTCTTCGACAACTGTGAAATCCCCGCCGAAAACGTGCTGGGTGGCGAAGGCAATGGCGTGAAGGTGCTGATGAGCGGGCTGGATTACGAACGCGCCGTACTGGCGGCAGGCCCGCTGGGCATCATGCAGGCCTGCATGGACATCGTCGTCCCCTATCTGAACGACCGTAAACAGTTTGGCCAGGCCATTGGCGACTTCCAGCTGATGCAGGGCAAGCTGGCCGACATGTACGTCAAGCTGTCCGCCAGCCGCGCTTATGTCTATGCCGTCGGCCAGGCACTGGACCGGGGTGAGAGTGGCCGCCAGACGCGCAAGGACGCCGCTGGCGCGATTTTGTATGCCGCCGAAAACGCCACCCAGATGGCGCTGGACGCCATCCAGTGCCTGGGCGGCAATGGCTATATCAATGAATACGCCACCGGCCGTCTGCTGCGCGATGCCAAGCTGTACGAAATTGGTGCAGGCACCAGTGAAATCCGCCGCTGGCTGATAGGCCGCGAACTGATGGCCGAGACACGCTGAACATCGGGAGTAGAGAGTGGGGAGTCGGGAGTAAAACCGTTCACTCGCCCACACCCTACTGACCACTAACACCGGGAGTAGAGAATCGGGAGTGGGGAGTTCCCCACCCGTCACCTGCTACTCCCTACTCCCCACTCCCTAAAATCATGCCAGTCATCGAATCCAAACTCTCCCCGCGTAGTGCGGACTTCCAGGCCAATGCCGACAAGATGCGTGCCCTGGTGGCTGATCTCCAGCAAAAGGTTGCCCAGGCCGCACTGGGTGGGGGTGAGGGACCGCGTGCCAAGCATATTGCCCGCGGCAAGTTGCTACCGCGCGAGCGTATCAACCTGCTGCTGGACCCCGGCGCGCCCTTTCTGGAGCTGTCCCAGCTGGCCGCTCACGGCATGTATAACGATGACGCCCCCGGTGCCAGCCTGATCAGCGGCATTGGCCGCATTGCCGGGGTGGATTGCCTGATCATCGCCAACGATGCCACGGTCAAGGGCGGCACCTATTACCCGATGACGGTGAAAAAGCACCTGCGCGCCCAGGAAATCGCCAAGGAAAACCGCCTGCCCTGTGTCTATCTGGTGGATTCCGGTGGTGCCTTCCTGCCGCTGCAAGACGAAGTGTTTCCCGACAAGGAGCACTTTGGCCGCATCTTTTACAACCAGGCCCAACTGTCTGCCGCCGGCATTCCGCAAATCGCCGTGGTGATGGGCAGCTGCACCGCAGGCGGGGCCTATGTGCCGGCCATGTCGGATGAAACCGTCATCGTCAAGGAACAAGGCACCATCTTTCTGGGCGGCCCGCCGCTGGTAAAGGCCGCCACCGGCGAAGTGGTGACGGCAGAAGAACTGGGCGGCGGCGATGTGCACACCCGTATCTCTGGCGTGGCCGACCACCTGGCCCAGAACGACGCCCACGCGCTGGGTATTGCCCGCCGCATCGTGGCCGATCTGAACTGGCACAAACAGGGTGTGCTGGACCGCGCCGAAGCCAAACCGCCGCGCCATGCTGCCGAGGAAATCTACGGCGTGATTCCGGCCGATCCGAAAAAACCGTTCGACGTGCGCGAAATCATCGCACGGCTAGTGGACGATTCCGACTTTGACGAATTCAAGCAGAACTACGGCACTACGCTGGTGACCGGTTTTGCCCGCCTCAATGGCTGGCGCGTCGGCATCATCGCCAATAACGGCATCCTGTTTTCCGAATCTGCCCTAAAGGGTGCACATTTTGTCGAACTGTGCTGCCAGCGCGGGATTCCGCTGATCTTCCTGCAGAACATCACCGGCTTCATGGTGGGCAAGAAGTATGAGAACGGCGGCATCGCCAAGGATGGTGCCAAGCTGGTCACCGCCGTGGCCTGCGCCAGCGTGCCCAAGTTCACCGTGCTGATTGGCGGCAGCTTCGGGGCCGGCAACTACGGTATGTGCGGCCGTGCCTACAGCCCACGCATGCTGTGGATGTGGCCGAACAGCCGCATTTCGGTGATGGGAGGCGAACAGGCTGCCGGGGTGCTGGCCCAGGTGAAGAAGGAACAGCTGGGCGAGGCCTTCACCGCCGAGCAGGAAGAAGCGCTGAAAGCGCCGGTACGCGAACAGTACGAACGCCAGGGCCACCCCTACTACGCCAGCGCGCGGCTGTGGGACGACGGCGTGATCGACCCGGCCCAGACCCGCGATGTACTGGCTCTGGCGCTGGAAGCGGCCTTGTCCGCGCCCATCGAAAAAACACGCTTTGGCGTGTTCCGCATGTAAGGAGCCGCCACCATGTACTACGACACGCTGCAAATCGAGCAACAGGGCAAGGTCGCCACGGTATGGATGAACCGTCCCGAGCTGCACAATGCCATGAACGAAACCCTGATCGCCGAGCTGACCGCCGCCTTCAAAGCGCTGCAACTGGACGACAGCGTCAGGGTCATCGTGCTGGCCGGGCGCGGCAAGAGCTTCTCCGCCGGGGCCGATCTGGACTGGATGCGCCGTGCCGCCGGCTACAGCGAAGCGGAAAACCTGGCCGATGCCCACCATCTGGCCGCCATGCTCAAGACCATCTACCGCAGCAAAAAGCCGGTGATTGCCCGCATCCATGGCGCAGCCATGGCCGGTGGCACCGGGCTGACGGCGGTGTGCGACATTGCCATTGCCACCGAACACGCCCGCTTCGCCCTGACCGAAGTACGACTGGGGCTGATTCCTGCCACCATCGGCCCCTATGTGGCCGATGCCATCGGTTGGCGCCAGGCGCGGCGCTATTTCCTGTCAGCCGAGCGTATCGACGCCGCCACCGCCGCCCGCATCGGGCTGGTGCATGAAGTCGTGGCTGCCGAAGCGCTGGATGAACGCATCGCCAGCATTGCCGCCGAACTGGCACTGGGCGCGCCACAAGCCCTGTCCGCCGCCAAGGACCTGCTGTCGGTACTGCACGAAGCCTCACCCTGGGATGATGATCTGCTGAATGACACCGCCGGACGCATTGCCAGCATCCGCGTGGGCCAGGAAGCCCGCGAAGGTCTGGCTGCCTTCTTCGACAAACGCCCGCCCGCCTGGCAACAAGAACAATAAGGACGCCGCCATGTTCAAGAAAATCCTCATTGCCAACCGTGGTGACCAGCAGCCGCAAGGCTGCGCAGCTGCGCAGCAACATCGCCTGATGGCGCGCCTGCGCCGTGGCGATTTCGCCGCGGGAGACTGCCATGTTTAAGAAAATCCTTATTGCAAATAGAGGCGAAATCGCCTGCCGGGTAATCAAAACCGCCCGCCAGCTGGGCATTGCCACCGTGGCGGTGTATTCCGATGCCGATGCCGAGGCCCGCTTTGTCAAACTGGCCGATGAAGCCTGGCGACTGGGCCCGGCCCCCGCGGCTGAATCCTATCTCAAGGCCGACGCAATCCTGGACATCGCCCGTGCCAGCGGTGCCGAGGCCATTCACCCCGGCTATGGTTTCCTGTCGGAAAATGCCGAATTCGCCGCTGCCTGCGCAGCCGCCGGCATCGCCTTCATCGGCCCGCCCGCCGGTGCCATCGCCGCCATGGGCAGCAAGTCGGCCGCCAAAACCCTGATGGAAAAAGCCAGTGTGCCACTGGTACCCGGCTACCACGGCGCGGAACAGCAAGCAGAATTCCTGCAGCAGCAGGCCGACCATATCGGCTATCCGGTGTTGATCAAGGCCAGTAGCGGCGGCGGCGGCAAGGGCATGCGCATTGTCGAGCGCAGTGAAGACTTTGCCGCAGCACTGGCCTCCTGCCAGCGCGAAGCCAGTGCCAGTTTTGGCGATGACAAGGTGCTGGTAGAAAAATACCTGACCCGGCCGCGTCATGTGGAAATCCAGGTGTTTGCCGACAGCCATGGCCAGTGCGTCTATCTGTTCGAGCGCGACTGCTCGGTGCAACGCCGCCACCAGAAAGTGCTGGAAGAAGCCCCCGCTCCGCACCTGCCCGCCGTCATGCGCCAGGCCATGGGTGAAGCTGCCTGCGCCGCTGCCCGTGCCGTGGGCTATATCGGTGCCGGCACGGTGGAATTTATCGTCGACGTGCAGGCCAACGGCCAGCCGGGTGCCTTCTACTTCATGGAAATGAATACCCGCCTGCAGGTAGAACACCCGGTTACCGAAATGATCACCCGCCAGGATCTGGTGGCCTGGCAGCTGCAAGTCGCCGCGGGTCAGCCACTGCCGCTGCGCCAGGACGAGCTGAAGATTCATGGCCATGCCATCGAAGCACGCATTTATGCCGAAGACCCGGACAAGGGCTTTCTGCCAGCTACCGGCCAGCTGATCCACCTGCAAACGCCGCCGGAAAACGCCCAGGTGCGTATTGATACCGGCGTGACCGAAGGTGACAGCATCACCCCCTTCTACGACCCGATGATTGCCAAGCTGATCGTGTGGGGAGAAAACAGGGAAGCCGCGCTGCAACAGCTGGATGCCGCCCTGGCGCAGTACCAGATTGCCGGCGTCAGCACCAATATCGCCTTTCTGCGCCGCATTGTGCAGCACGACAGCTTCGCCAGCGGCCTGGTTGATACCGGGCTGATTGCCCGCCATCAGGATGCACTATTGCCCCCACCGGCCACCCCAAGCGGACAGCAACTGGCCTTGCTGGCCGTGGCCGAAACCCTGCATGCTGCCGCGCCCTACCCGGCTCGTGCCGGCTGGCGGCTGAACGGCGTGCTGGAACACAGCTTGCAGTTTCGTCAGGGCGAACATGTGCACACGGTGGGGCTGCGCTATCTTGAACATGGTTTTGTCGTCACCGTGGCGGAGCAGCAATTCCAGGTTCAGGCCAGCCTGCACGGCCGCCAATTGCAGGCCACACTGAATGGTCTGGTTCTCAGCGCCAGCGTGGTACGACAGGCACAGCAGCGCCAGCTGTTCCTGCAGGGTGAACGCCTGCAGCTGGAATGGGTCGATCCCTATGCGGCGACAGAAGACACAGTCCATGGTGTGACCCATCTGAAAGCCCCGATGCCGGGCCGGGTAGTCACCCTGCTGGCCAAGGCAGGCCAGACAGTCCGTCAGGGCGAGCCCCTGCTGATTCTGGAAGCGATGAAGATGGAACACACCATTCACGCCCCTGCCGACGGCGTACTGCGCGGCTTTTACTTTGCCGCTGGTGAGCAGGTATGCGACGGCGACGAGCTGGTGGATTTCGACGCTGCCTGAGTGGCGGCAAGGGGACAAGATGACTCGCGTGAAGATTGTCGAAGTCGGCCCGCGTGACGGGCTGCAAAACGAAAAGCAGCAACTGGATACGGCCAGCAAGCTGGAACTGATCCGCCGGCTGGCCGCCAGCGGCCTCACCACCATCGAAGCCGGTGCCTTTGTCTCGCCCAAATGGGTGCCGCAAATGGCCGACAGCCTGCAAGTGCTGCAGGCACTCGACCTGTCCGGCCCGGTGAATTACCCGGTGCTGGTACCCAACGACAAGGGCATGGAACAGGCGCTGGCCGCCGGCGTGCGCGAAATCGCCGTGTTTGGTGCCGCCAGTGAAAGCTTCAGCCAGAAAAACATCAATGCCAGCATTGCCGAAAGCCTGGCGCGCTTCGACAGCGTGCTGGCCAGCGCCCGCCGTGAGAATATCCGCGTGCGCGGCTATGTGTCCTGCGTGGTGGATTGCCCGTACGAGGGTGCCATTGCCCCGGCCAAAGTGGCAGAAGTTGCCGCCCGCCTGCTGGACATGGGTTGCTACGAAATCTCACTGGGCGACACCATAGGCACTGGCACGCCGAACCGGGTGCTGGACATGCTGGCAGCCGTCAGCCAGCTTGTGCCAATGGACAAGCTGGCCGGCCACTTTCACGATACTTACGGCATGGCCATCAGCAATATTCATGCGTCTTATCAGGCGGGCATCAGGACATTCGATTCCTCCGTTGCCGGGCTGGGCGGCTGCCCGTATGCTCGTGGAGCTTCCGGCAATGTCGCCACGGAAGATGTGGTCTACCTGATGAACGGGCTGGGTGTGGACTGCGGCATCAAGCTGCCACAACTGGTGGAAACTGCTTGGTTTGTTTCCGGCCTGCTGGGCCGCGCACCGGCGTCCCGCGTGGCACTGGCCATGGGCCGCCATCACTGACACTGGCACGCACGGCCCGCCACGCCCGAGACAAAAATAAAGAGGAGCAATATGCAGCACTCCAGCACCCCGATCTGGCATCCCTCGCCTGCCCGCGTGGCGGGCTCCCACCTGCATGCCTTTCAGCGGCTGGCCGAAGCCGCCTATGACCGCCCCCTGCCCGACTACCACAGCCTGTGGCAGGCCAGCGTGGACGACCCCGGCCGCTTCTGGGCGCTGGTATGGGACTACTGCGGCGTCATCGGCGACAAGGGCGATACGGCGCTGGAACACGGCGACAACATGCTGGCCGCACGCTTCTTTCCCGAAGCCCGGCTCAACTATGCGGAAAACCTGCTGCGCCACGATGGTGACGAACTGGCCATGGTGTTCTGGGGCGAGGACAAGCTCAAGCGCCAGCTAAGCTGGCAGCAACTGCGCCAACTGGTGTCCCGGCTGCAACAGGCACTGCTGGCCGCCGGCATCAAGCCGGGCGATCGCGTGGCCGGCCTGCTGCCCAATATGCCGGAAACTGTGGCCGCCATGCTGGCCACCACCAGCCTGGGCGCGGTGTGGACCAGTTGCTCGCCGGATTTCGGCACCGACGGTGCCATCGACCGCTTTGGCCAGACCGAACCCAAACTGCTGTTCTGCCCGGATGGCTACTGGTACAACGGCAAACAAATCGATATCCACGACAAGATGCAGGCCCTGGCAGCCGGCCTGCCCTCGGTAGAACAATTCATCGCCATCCCTTATCTGGGCGATGCCACGGAGTTTGCCGCCAGGCTGCCACGCACCACCACGCTGGACGATTTCACCGCACCGTTTGCCGCACGCCCCTTGCAATACACCCGGGTGGGCTTCAACCACCCCTTGTTCATCCTGTATTCCAGTGGCACCACCGGCAAGCCCAAGTGCATCGTGCACGGCACGGGCGGTACCCTGCTGCAGCATCTGAAAGAACACCAGCTCCACGGGGATGTGCACCACGGTGACCACCTGTTCTTCTTCACCACCTGCGGCTGGATGATGTGGAACTGGCTGGTGTCCGGCCTCGCCTCCGGCGCGGCCCTGATGCTGTACGACGGCTCGCCCTTTGCCGCACAGGGGCGGGTGCTGTGGGACTACGCCCAGGCCTGCCGCTTCAGCCATTTCGGTACTTCGGCCAAGTACATCGACGGCCTGCGCAAGATTGATCTGATTCCGGCACAGGAATACCGGCTGGATGCACTGCGTGCCGTGTTCTCCACCGGTTCGCCGCTGATGGCGGAAAGCTATGATTGGGTGTACGCCAATATCAAACAGGACATCAATCTGGCCTCGATTTCCGGCGGCACCGACATCGTGTCCTGTTTTGCCCTGGGTTGCGCCACGCTGCCGGTGTACCGTGGCGAGCTGCAATGCCGCGGGCTGGGCATGGCGGTGGACATCTACAACAGCCATGGCCGCCCGGTGCGCCAGGAAAAGGGCGAGCTGGTGTGCACCCGCCCCTTCCCCTCCATGCCCGTCGGTTTCTGGCAGGACGAACAAGGCAGCAAATACCGCCAGGCCTACTTCGGGCGCTTTGAAAACATCTGGTGTCATGGCGACTATGCCGAGTTGACCGAGCACGATGGCATGGTGATCTATGGCCGTTCCGACGCCGTGCTCAACCCCGGTGGCGTGCGCATCGGCACCGCCGAGATCTACCGCCAGGTGGAAAGCATTGCCGAAGTCCTGGAAAGCCTGGCCGTGGGCCAGCGCTGGCAGGACGACGAACGCGTGGTGCTGTTCGTCAGGCTGCGCGAGGGTTGCCAGCTGGACGAAGCACTCACCGTGCGCATCCGCGAGCAGATCAAGCGCGGAGCCAGCCCGCGCCATGTGCCGGCGCGCATCATTGCCGTGGCCGACATCCCGCGCACCATCAGCGGCAAGATTGTCGAGCTGGCGGTGAAGAACGTGATTCATGGCGAGCCGGTCAACAATCTGAGTGCGCTGGCCAATCCGGAAGCACTCAAGCTGTTTGCCAATCTGCCGCAGTTGCAACACTGAAGCGACAGGCGGTACGGAGCGGGCAGCCGCCCCCCACTGCTACACGGGGCAAGCCGCGAATGCTTGAGCGCGCTCAAGGCTGCCCCTCCGCGCTTGATGCAGGCTAATCACCCCCAGCAATAGAGCACAGCATGAAACGCAGCGCAGCCCTTACCCCGCTCTCACGCGAGCACCACCACGCCCTGTCCCTCGCCATCCAGGCTGGCAAGGCCGCCCGCACCAGCGACCCCGCCCAATGGCAACAGGCCGCCGCCAAGATAAGCCAGCAGGCAGAACAAACCTTGCAAGCCCACTTTGCCGAGGAAGAGCGCACCTTGCTCCCTGCACTCACTCAAGCCGGCCAGGCTCTGCTGGCTCAGCGCACACTGGATGAGCATGTACACTTGCGCCAGTTGCTGCAGCATGCCGAACTGGCCAGTCCGGCCATATTGCAGGCGTTTGCCGATGCCATGACTGCGCATGTGCGCTTTGAAGAGCGCGAGCTGTTTGCCGTGGCCGAAAGCCTGCCGGCGGTCATGGCCGCACTGCAAGCGCATACCACATGAAAAAGGGCCGGATTATCCGGCCCTTCTTGCATGGATGATGAAGTCAGACGCTAGTGGGTTGAGCGCCGGAACAGGCCAAACAGCTCAAATTTCTCGCGCGGACGCGATCCTTGCCACAACAAGGTCCAGCCTGGCTCGGCCAGCCCATCGTTGCGCGAACGCACCAGCAGCTGGTAATCGCAAGGACTGCTTTCCCCCGCCGGATAAGCCAGCAGATCGATACCCGCGTAGTAATGCCAGCTGATGCGCGCCACCATGTTCTGGCTTTCCGTCGCGATGCACTGCGCCTTGTCCAAGCCGGCTGCCGGCATGGACCGTACCATGCTCTCCACCACCGGCCGGTAGCTCTTGGCCGCATCCAGCCACGGCAGCCACAGGCTGAGCGCCAATCCCCAGCACAGGGTCAGCCCGGCCGCCCAGTTGGTAATGGCTTGCCGGCCGCGCAAATGGCTGCGCGTTACCGCCCAGATCCAGGTGATGGTGGCCAGCACGGCGAATACCGCGGCCAGCACCGACACATGCGGCACATAGTAGGGGCTGAAATACTGGGCGCGCCCGGCCAGCCGCTCCGGCCAGCCATAGTTCATTGCCGCCCAGCCGGCCCAGATCAACAGCCCGAACACGCCGAAAGTCATCAGGCCAAACCAGTTGAGAAAAGCCGCCGCGCCGCGGCGCAGATTGTCCAGTTCCACCGCCGCCAGCAACGCCAGCGGCAGCAGCAAGGGCATGGCGTAATCCATGCTCTTGCGTTCGGACAGCGTCAGCATGATCAGCACCACGCCAAAGAACATCAGTGGCAGCTGCAACATCGGTAGTTCGTACTTGCGGTTGCGGAACAGCGTCCAGGCCGCCAGCGGCCAGGCCGGCCAGGCAAACCAGATGGTATTGAAGGTGTAGTAGCCAAAACCATGAAACAGGCTGACCTTGCCAAAGCCATCCAGCGGGCCCAGCGCATGGCGCTCCCACCATAGACGGAACAGGGCCGGGTAGCTGCGTGCCAGCTCCAGCGGCCAGATCAGTGCCACCGGCAAGGCAACCAGCAGCGCCATGAAGACGGTGATGGCGTAGCGCTTGTTGCGCCAGGCGGAAAAGGCTGGCAG
This sequence comes from Aquitalea sp. FJL05, assembly GCF_003852595.1. Taxonomy (NCBI): domain Bacteria; kingdom Pseudomonadati; phylum Pseudomonadota; class Betaproteobacteria; order Neisseriales; family Chromobacteriaceae; genus Aquitalea; species Aquitalea sp. FJL05. Next base: position 217,514 of record NZ_QAJS01000001.1, on the reverse strand, counting down.
GAAAATCACCACCGCCCACACCAGCATCACTTCCAGCAGGCTGGCGCTGAGAAACAGCGTGACACTGGCCGCACCGAGTATCGCCCCGGCCAGACCAGGCGAACGCAAGGTCAGCGACAGCGCATAAAAGGCAGCGGCAAAACCGGTAAAGCTGGCCACCATGGGCGTCATCTGGTGACCGGTGACAATCAGGCCCAGGCAACCTATCAGTATCATCACCACACTGCGGCCGTAACGACGGCCGATCAGGTCGCGCCCGGTCATGCCGGCCAGCGTCAGGCCCAGCGCCATGAACAGCGGCGTGGCCAGCCGTGCGGCGTCATGCGCCGGCAGCAGCCAGGGCGAAAACAGCTTGGCAAAACCTGCCGCCACCCAGTAGTACAAGGGGGGTGACTCCAGATAGGGCACCCCTTGCAGGGTGGGCAGCAGCCAGTTGCCGCTGCGCAGCATGCCCTCCACCACCGCCATCACATAGGGTTCGTCCGGCTTCCATGGGTCGTGGCCGATAATGCCGGGCCACAGCCAGATAAAACACAGCAGCAGCAATACCCAGGGCTTTTCGGTGGGAACGGGAACGGTGGCGTTTTGCGGGGAGTACGTCAGCATCGAGGCGCGCGCCAGTCAGGTAGGAGTAATGCGCTATTTTAATGTGCAAGCGCGGGCTGCGGAAATGAAAAAAGGCAGCCGAGGCTGCCTTTTTTCCAAAGCTTACAAGCTTAGCGCTTGAAGAAGCCGCCGAACTTCTGGTTGAACTTGTCGATACGACCTGCGGTATCAACAATCTTCTGCTTACCGGTGTAGAACGGATGGCAGCTGGAGCACACTTCAATGTGGAAGGCGTCCTTGGCCATGGTCGACTTGGTAGTGAAGGTGTTACCGCAAGAGCAGGTAACCGCAACGTCGGTGTAATTCGGGTGGATATCAGCGCGCATGAGAGCTTCCTTAGTTTACGGGTACAGGGGTTTTGCCTGTACTACAGGGTCAAGAGGACGCATTATCCGCGCTTTATTTGCGCTTGACAAGTCGCTCAAGATTAAAACAGTGGCAATACTCCGGCATGAGGCCGCTGCTGTGGCCAATCAGCCGACAAGGTCAAACCATCACGCTGGCCTGGCCTTGTCGACTCGCCTGATTCAGGCACGACGCCAGCTGGTGCCCTGGGCATTGTCTTCCAGCACCACACCCTTGGCGATCAGCTCGTCGCGGATGCGGTCGGATTCGGCCCAGTTCTTGTTGGCACGGGCATCGCGACGCGCCTGGATCAGGGCTTCGATTTCTTCCGCACTCAGTTCACCCTCGCCGGCACCGGCCTTGAGGAAGTCTTCCGGCTCGCGCTGCAGCAGGCCCAATACGCCACCCAGGTCTTTCATCAGGCGCGCCAGTTGTACATCGCGGCTCTTGTTGACTTCACCGGCCAGGTCAAACAGCACGGCAACGGCTTCAGAGGAGCTGAAATCATCATCCATGGCGGCCTTGAAGCGCGCCGCGTAAGGGTTGCTCCAGTCGATGCCTGTGCTCTCTGGCAAATCCAGACCGCGCAAGGCGGTGTACAGCCGGGTCAGGCCCTGTTTGGCATCGTTGAGGATGCTGTCGGTGTAGTTGACCGGGCTGCGGTAGTGGCTGCGCACGATGAAGAAGCGCACCACCTCGCCGTCGAAGTGCTGCAGCACATCGCGGATGGTGAAGAAGTTGCCCAGCGATTTGGACATCTTTTCGCCATCGACATTGATAAAGCCATTGTGCAGCCAGTAATTGACATACTTGTGGCCATGCGCACCCTCGGACTGGGCGATTTCGTTTTCATGGTGCGGGAACTGCAGGTCTTCGCCGCCACCGTGAATGTCGAAATGCTCGCCCAGGTGGTGGCAGCTCATCACCGAGCATTCAATGTGCCAGCCCGGACGGCCAGCGCCCCACGGGCTTTCCCACGACGGCTCACCCGGCTTGGCCGCTTTCCACAGCACGAAGTCCAGCGGGTCGCGCTTGTTGGGGTCGATTTCCACTCGCTCGCCGGCGCGCAGCTTGTCCAGGGTACGGCCGGACAGCTTGCCGTAGCTCTCGAACTCACGCACCGCGTAGTACACGTCGCCATTGGGGGCGGGATAGGCCTTGCCATTGGCAATCAGCTGTTCGATCAGCGCGATCATGCCGCCCACGTGATGGGTGGCACGCGGCTCGTGGGTGGGCGGCAGCAGGTTCAGCGCCGCAGCATCTTCATGCATGTCGGCAATGGTTTGCGCCACCAGCTGGTCCGGCGTGATGCCGCGTTCCAGCGCACGCTTGATGATCTTGTCTTCGATGTCGGTGATATTGCGCACGTAATTGACATCGTAGCCGGAGGCCTTGAGCCAGCGGTAGATCACGTCAAAGGCGGCCAGCATTCGGGCATGGCCGATATGACAGAGGTCGTACACCGTCATGCCACACACATACATACGCACCTTGCCCGGTTCGATGGGGTGGAACTCTTCTTTCTGGCGAGTCAGTGTGTTGTACACGTTCAGCATGATTCGGCAACCTGTGCTTGGGTAAAAGGGGAAATTGTAGCAGAGTCGTCAAGCCCCCGCGAAGGGCAGCCTGATCCGGGCCTGTACCCGCTCCATCATGCAAAACCGGGCACAGGGCCCGGCTGGTCTGCAGATGCAAGGGGTGTATATGGGGTCAGACCGGCGGCCATTCAATACGGCGGTAATCCGGCAAGCCCTGACGGAAAGGCGGCATGCGCTCGCCTTCCATCAGTGGCAGCAGGTAATCCAGAAAGGCCTGGGTCACGCCATAGCCATCGGCGGAGATGAAATGCGCCGGGAAGGCTTTTTCCTGGTCGCCCACTTCCTCCAGCGGTACTGCAGCCACTTCCCAGCGATAAGGATGATCGGACAGGCGGCGAATGCCAGCCATCACACCAGAACGGCCAGCCAGCAGCCACTCCACACCCTGCTGCCCCATCCGGTAGGCTTGCTCCACATCGGTGGCCGAGGCCAGATGGCCGGCAGCGCGCTGCAGATAGTCCACCTGCGCCACGTGGGCCGACAGACCGCGCTCGCGCTTGAGCAGGCCAGCCAGCCAGCTGCCCACCCCGCCCAGTTGCTCGTGGCCATAAATGGCCGAGGCATTGGCTTCGGTGACAAAGCGCCCGCTGGCATCGGTCAGCCCTTCGGCCACCGAAATGGCACACTGGCCATGCGCCGCCAGGCTGGCATCCACTGCCGCCAGAAATTTGTCCTGATCAAACGGCACCTCCGGCAGCAACACGATATGCGGGGCCAGACCGCCATGCAGCCGCGCCGCTGCCGGTGCTGCCGCCAGCCAGCCGGTATGCCGGCCCATGGCCTCCATGATGAACACCCGGCCACGGCCCATGCTGATCATGTCCATGCCCACTTCCAGCATGGTGCTGGCCAGAAACTTGGCCGCCGAACCATAACCGGGGCTGTTGTCGGTGCCGACCAGATCGTTGTCTATGGTCTTGGGCACGCCGACCACATGCAGGGCATGGCCGGTGTGGCGCTGAAAGTCTGCCAGCCGGGCCGCACAGCCCAGCGAGCCGTTACCGCCATTGATCAGCAGGTAATGAATGCCATGGCGCGCCAGCACTTCCTTCATGCGCAGCCAGTCGGCCGGGGCCTCCGCAAAACTGCCTATCATGCGGCGGCTGACACCAAAATGCCCGCCCGGCAAAAAGCCCAGCCGGGCGATATCGTGATCGGACACGCCATCGGTATTCACCAGCCGGTCTTCCAGCAAACCGGCCAGCCCGTCGCGGGCGGCATACACCGACACCCCCAGCTTGCGGGCGGTTTCAATCACGCCCTGGGCCGAGGCATTGAGCACGGCGGTGGGGCCGCCGGATTGCAGATACAGGATACGAGGCTGGTTCATGGCATTTCTCCGCGAGCAAGACTGAGAGCGGCTAACAAGAGCGTAGCCTCCCTGGGGCAAGGCGCGCCGACGCAGCCCGTACCAGCGGTAGGGCAAGAAGGCGCAACGCTGCAACAGGGTTGTGGTTAGTGGCGCTGAATGGCTTCGATGCTAGGCGGCGGCTTTGTAGCAAGCAAATTACATCAAGGGAAAGTCGATACGCATCAAATGCTGCGCTGGCGAAGCTTGTCAGTGCCAACTGAACGGTGTAATCCGCAGCAAGGGCGTGAAAAAAGCGGGCCAATGGCCCGCTTGAGAGATATGCCGCACCAAGTAAGTCAGTGCTGACTTAACTTTATTGGGCACAAAATTATTTGCTCCAGGTGTCGCGCAGGCCCACCGTGCGGTTGAACACGGCACGCGTACCCGGCTGATGCTCATAACGGTCGGTCACGAAGTAACCCAGGCGTTCGAACTGGAAGCGTGATTCCGGCGCCGCCTTGAGCACGGCATCTTCCACATAGGCAGTGACGGTTTTCAGCGATTCCGGGTTGAGGAACTGACGGAAATCGACATATTCGCCATCTTCGCCACGCACGGCATCCGGACGCGCCTCGGTGAACAGGCGGTCGTACAGACGCACATCAGCTTCGATGGCATGTTCGGCCGATACCCAGTGGATCACGCCCTTGACCTTGCGGCCTTCCGGGTTCTTGCCCAGGGTGTCGTGGTCGATGGAGCATTTCAGTTCCACCACCTGGCCGTCGGCGTCCTTGATCACTTCTTCGCACTTGATGACATAGCTGTAACGCAGGCGCACTTCGCCGCCGGCGGTCAGGCGCTGCCACTTGGGCGGCGGCACTTCGGCAAAGTCGTCGCGCTCGATCCAGATTTCACGGGCGATGGGCACTTCGCGCTCGCCAAACTCCGGGTGATGCGGATGGAAAGGCGCGCTGCGGCTGGCGGTGACGGCGGCATCGAAATTGGCCAGGGTAACCTTGATCGGGTCCAGTACAGCCATCACGCGCGGCGATTCGTTTTCCAGCATCTCACGCACGGCGCCTTCCAGCACGCTCATGTCGATGATGTTTTCACCCTTGGATACGCCAATGCGCTGGGCAAACAGACGGATGCCGGCCGGGCTGAAGCCACGGCGACGCATGCCTTCCACCGTGGGCATGCGCGGGTCGTTCCAGCCATCCACCAGGCCATCGGCCACCAACGCCTGCAGCTTGCGCTTGGAGGTGAGCGCATACAGCAGTTCCAGACGGGAAAACTCGTACTGGCGCGGGTGGCAAGGGATGGTGATGTTGTCCAGCACCCAGTCGTACAGCGGGCGATGGTCTTCGAACTCCAGCGTGCACAGGCTGTGGGTGATGCCTTCCAGTGCATCGGAGATGCAATGGGTGTAGTCGTACATCGGGTAGATGCACCACTTGTCACCGGTACGGTGGTGATGGGCACGGCGGATGCGGTAGATCACCGGGTCGCGCAGATTGACGTTGCCGGAGGCCATGTCGATCTTCAGACGCAGGGTCTTGCTGCCATCGGGGAATTCGCCGGCACGCATACGGGTGAACAGATCGAAGTTTTCTTCCACGCTACGGTCGCGGAAGGGGCTGTTCCTGCCCGGTTCGGTCAGGCTGCCGCGATAGGCGCGCATTTCTTCGGCGTTCAGGTCGCAGACAAAGGCCTTGCCGGACTTGATCAGCTCGACAGCGTAGTCATACAGCGCATCGAAGTAATCGGAGGCGAAACGGACATTGCCATCCCACTGGAAGCCCAGCCATTCGACGCTGTCCTTGATGGACTGCACGAATTCGTCCGACTCTTTTTCCGGGTTGGTGTCGTCCATGCGCAGATTGCACTTGCCCTGGTAATCTTCGGCCAGGCCGAAGTTGAGGCAGATGGATTTGGCGTGACCAACATGCAGGTAGCCATTGGGCTCCGGCGGGAAGCGGGTGACGATGGCGCTGTGCTTGCCGGAAGCCAGGTCCTCGTCAATGATGTTGCGAATGAAGTTGCTGACTACTGGCGCGTTGTTTTCCGTGCTCATGATTCTGGCTGCAGACTAAATGAAAGCAATCGGTGATTGTAACCGATTTGCCCTTGATGGGGAGGGCCAGTCCCGGCATGGCGGGAGCTGCCTGGCAAAAGCAGGCGGGCTGGCGCTTTGACTGACCATCCGCCCGCTTGGTTTACAGCAGGGTACGGCCGGTGATGGCCTGCAGTTCGGCCAGGGGCGAACGTGCCGGGTCAGCCATGTCCGGTGCCGGCAGCCAGAAGGTCTGCTCCAGCATGAACTGGCCGGACATCACGGCATGCGAGGCATGGTCAGAGAAACACACCCAGCCGCAGCCGGGCGGAAACGGCATGGTTTCCTGCGGGCAGGTGCGCTGGTAGTCCATGTCGGCCTTCATCGCATCATGCAGGTGCAGCATCAGGTGGTCGTAGGCACTGCGCTTGCGCTTGGTAATCTTCAGCGCCGCCATCAGCGCGGCCGAGCCTGGCCACTGGCGGGGAATGCGCGGCAACATGCGCCGTGCCATGTCGGCAAACGGCTCACCCACGCGCCACACGCGCGGTTCGCCATTCGGGTTGGCATTGTAGAACACGCGCAGAATGCGCTCGCCATAGGTGGGCCGCGACGGGAAGGCATCGACATGCAGGCGGCTGTCATCCTTGCGCCAGGAGGTTTGGCGGTCTTCCACCCGCAGCAGCCGCAGGCTGGTGGGCGCGGCGCGCAGCTTGCCACGGTATTCCGGCAGCAACTGCTCGACCAGGGCAAAGGCACAGCTGCGATAGCGGCTGATCAGCGCCCGTACCGCTGCTTCATTGGCCGGATCGGCCACGCCGTGCAGCTTGCCATCCGCTTGCGGATCCAGGCTGATGTTCTTGCGCTTGGGGTCGGCTATCTGCGGATTGAGCAAGGCCAGCTCGGTCGGCTGGATGGCAAAATCCAGCTGCGGCAAAAACAGTACCTTGCCGCTTTCCAGTGCGGCGACTTGTGAGTGCTGCGGCATGCCCGCTAGCTGTAGTATCTGGCTACTCATGTCTCAACGGCTTTCTGTTGGGTTCTGCTGGCAACGGCGTCTATCAGACAGAAAACATGCCGGTTGCCATGGGCGACAAAGCAGCAGGTTACGCCAATCAGCGCCCCAGGTCACATCCCGCCGGCATGCGGCGGACAAGCTGCTGATTCCCAAGCAAAAGCCTCCGTCAGACTAAGCCCTACTTGCAGCACGACAATTCACCATAAAAAACAACTGTTTATAGTGATAAAACCCAAAAAGTGCGGCATAATGCCGGGTTGCTCGCACACCAGCGCCACTACCGCATTCCATCAGCATGACGACACTAGCAGCCGCCGCAAAACCGATCACCTCTTACCGCAAGTACTGGGCCAGCCGCTTTGGCAACGCGCCCTTCCTGCCGATGAGCCGCGCCGAAATGGACGAGCTGGGCTGGGATTCCTGCGACATCATCCTGATTTCCGGCGACTGCTATATCGATCACCCCAGCTTCGGCATGGCCCTGGTGGGCCGTCTGCTGGAAGCGCAGGGCTTCCGCGTCGGCATCATTGCCCAGCCGGACTGGCAATCGGCCGAACCCTTCCGTGCGCTGGGCAAGCCCAATCTGTTTTTTGGCGTCACCGCCGGCAATATGGACTCGATGATCAACCGTTATACGGCTGACCGTCGTCCGCGCTCCGACGACGCCTACACCCCGCATGCCGAACCGAACAAGCGCCCGGACCGTGCCGTTACCGTCTACGCCCAGCGCTGCCGCGAAGCCTACCCTGGCGTGGGGGTGATGATCGGCTCCATCGAGGCCAGCCTGCGCCGCATCGCCCACTTCGACTACTGGAGCGACAAGGTGCGCCAGTCGGTGCTGATTACCTCCAAGGCCGACATCCTGCTGTACGGCAATGCCGAGCGGGCGCTGGTGGAAATTGCCCATCGCGCGGCCAAGGGCGAAAAACTCAGTGAAATGCGCGACGTGCGCGGCACGGCATTTGTGGTGCAGCAAGGCTGGCGGCCTGATGATGAGTGGCAGGAAATGGACTCCAGCGTGGTGGACCTGCCCGGCCATGTCGATCCGCACCTGAATCCCTACGAGGAGATTCCGGAGCAGGCTGCGAAAGCGACTGCAGGTATCGACCCGTCTGCGCCGCAGGTCATCCGCATCGAATCGCGCGAAGAGCGCCTGGCCAAACGCCGCGCCCAACGTGCCAAGACCGTCATCCGCATCCCGGCTTATGAAGCCGTGGCACATGATCCGGTGCTGTATGCCCACGCCAGCCGCACCCTGCATCTGGAATCCAACCCCGGCAACGCCCGCGCGCTGGTACAGCTGCACGGCAGCCGCGATGTGTGGCTCAATCCCCCGCCGATTCCACTTTCCACCGAGGAAATGGATCACGTCTACGGCCTGCCCTACGCCCGCAATCCGCACCCGTCCTACGGCGATGCCAAAATTCCGGCGTGGGAGATGATCAAGTATTCGGTCAACATCATGCGCGGCTGTTTTGGTGGCTGTACCTTCTGCTCGATTACCGAGCACGAGGGCCGCATTATCCAGAGCCGCTCGGAAGAATCCATCCTGCACGAGATCGAGGAAATCCGCGACAAGACCCCGGGCTTTACCGGCCACATCTCCGATCTGGGTGGCCCGACCGCCAATATGTACCGCCTGTCGTGCAAGGACCCGAATATCGAGCGCTCCTGTCGCAAGCTGTCCTGTGTGTTCCCGGACATCTGCGAAAACCTGAATACCGACCACAGCCATCTGATTCAGCTGTACCGCAAGGCACGTGCCCTGCCCGGCGTGAAAAAGATCAACATCCAGTCCGGCCTGCGTTACGACCTGGCGGTGCGCTCGCCCGAGTACATCAAGGAACTGGTGCAGCACCATGTGGGCGGCTACCTGAAAATTGCCCCGGAACACACCGAAGACGGCCCGCTGTCCAAGATGATGAAGCCGGGCATGGGCGCTTACGACAAGTTCAAAGAATTGTTCGAACGCTTCAGCCGCCAGGCTGGCAAAGAGCAGTATCTGATCCCCTACTTCATTGCCGCCCACCCTGGCACCAGCGATGAGGACATGATGAATCTGGCGCTGTGGCTGAAGAAGAACAACTTCCGCTTGGATCAGGTACAAACCTTCACCCCGACACCGATGGCCATGGCCACCACCATGTGGCATACCCGGCGCAATCCGCTCAAGCGCCTGTCGCGCAGCTCGGAAAAGGTGGACGTGGTGCGCGATGGCTACCGCCGCAAGCTGCACAAGGCCTTCCTGCGCTACCACCACCCGGACAACTGGCAGATCATTCACGACGCGCTGATCAATATGGGCCGCAGCGACCTGATCGGCCACAGCAAGCACTGCCTGATCCCGCCCACCCCGCCGGGTGACAAATCAGCCGCCATCCGCCACCGCCTGGGTGCGCCGGCCGCACGCCAAAGCAGTGGCAAACCGGGCCAGCCGCGCACGGGCAGTGGCAAAGCCAGCACACCGCAGGCCAAGCCCTTCGGCGGCCGCCCGCAAGCCACTGGTCGCCCCGGAGCCAAGCCCGGCAGCAAACCGGCCGGCACCGGCACGGCGGGCAGCGGCAATAGCCGCCACAAGACCAAACGCTAAGCCAGGCGGACCGACCAAGCAACGGCATTGTCCATGACGATGCCGTTTTTCTTGGGCAAATCCGCCAGCGCCAGTTAAAGTACAGTCAGGCTTTATAAACAGGACACGCACAATGGGCGCCTCACTCAAGCTGGCCGAACTGCTGGGCTCGCTCAGTTATGCGCTGGATATCACCGAAGGCCAACCCGAGGGCCATTGCGTCCGCAGTTGCTGGATCGGCATGCATATCGGCCGCGCCATCGGCCTGGACAGCCAGTCGCAATGGGAGCTGTACTACGCCATTCTGCTGAAAGACCTGGGCTGCAGCAGCAATGCCGCCCGCATCAGCGAGCTCTATCTCACTGACGACCGGCAGTTCAAACAGGACTTCAAACGGATAGGCCAGAGCCTGCCGCAGAAGCTGGGCTTTGTGTTCAGCCATACCGGCCGCCACGCCGGCTGGGCCGACCGGCTAGCCTCCATCGTCAATATCATGCGCAACGGCAAGGAAATTGCCGACGAACTGATCCACACCCGCTGCCACCGTGGTGCCGACATCGCCCGCCAGCTGCGTTTCAACGAAAAGGTGGCGCGCGGCATCCAGTCGCTGGACGAACACTGGGATGGCTCAGGCCGGCCGCTGGGCCTGCAGGGCGAGGCCATTCCGCTCAATGCGCGCATTGCGCTATTGGCGCAGGTGATTGATGTGTTCCACATCACCAGCGGCCGCGATGGTGCACTGGCGGAAATCAGCAGCCGAGCCGGCGGCTGGTTCGACCCGCAGCTGGTCGCCTGCTTTGCCAGCGTAGCCCGCGACGACGCCTTCTGGCAGGTGCTGGAATCCGATGCAGTGGATCAGGCGGTACTGGCACTGGAACCAGCCCAGCATCACGTCGAGGTGGATGAAGACTATCTGGATGAGATCGCCGAAGGCTTTGGTCAGGTGGTCGACTCGAAAAGTCCCTTCACGGCCGGTCACAGCCAGCGCGTAGGCCATTACGCCGACCGTATTGCCGCCACGCTGGGCATGGACGATGCCCGCCGCCGCTGGCTGAAACGCGGTGCCTTGCTGCACGACGTGGGCAAGCTGGGCGTCAGCAACAGCATTCTGGACAAGCCAGGCAAACTGGACGCCGAGGAATGGGCCGCAGTACAACGGCATGCCGCTTATACCCACGCCATTCTGGGACGGATGGACATCTTTGCCGAACTCGCCGAGGTGGCTTCAGCCCATCACGAACGGCTGGACGGCAAGGGCTATCCGCGCGGCCTGGCTGCCAATGCCATTACCCTGGAAACCCGCATCATCACCACCGCCGACATTTTCGATGCCATCAATGCCGAGCGCCCCTACCATCCGGCCACGCCGGTGGACAAAACGCTGGACATCATGCGGCAGAACCTGCACAGCGCCATCGACCCGCACTGCTTCGAGGCGCTAAGCCAGGTCTTGCGTGCAGAAGGACAGCTGGACTAGGGCCTGTTAACGCTATTTTTTTCACGGCGGCGGATGTTGAGGGGATGCAATGCGCGAAAAACTGCGCGCCGCAGGGCATTCCCTGCCAGCGCGGTTTGACAAGGCAGTGCGCCGCTCAACATCCGCCCCGCAGGGCAGGCCCGACCAGCTTGCCACTGCTGCGTTGTCGGATTTGCGCTTGGGGCCACCAAGCGCTGCACCCTCCGCCTTGCATTGACAACCTTTCAGGGCCTGCGCCGCAGAAAACATAGTATTAACAGGCCCTAGCCTGGGAGGGTGGGATGAAAATTGGCGATCTGGCCCGTCACGCGGGCTGCACCACGGAAACGGTGCGTTTTTACGAGAAGGAAGGGCTACTGCCGACGGCTGACCGTGCCGCCAACAATTACCGCAGTTATGGCTCGCGCCATCTGGAGCGGCTGCGCTTTGTGCGCAATTGCCGGGCTCTGGACATGACTCATGAGGAAATCCACCAGCTGCTGGCGCTGATGGAAACGGCCGGGGGCGACTGTGGTGGTGTAAACGAATTGCTGGACGCGCATATCCAGCATGTGGACCAGCGTATTGCCGAGCTGCTGCAGCTCAAGCAACAACTGGATGCCCTGCGCCAGCGCTGTCAGCAGCAGCAGGGTGTGGACGCCTGCGGCATTCTGCAGGGGCTGGCGGAGATGGAAACCAGCGCCCGGCCGGAACGCCACACCCATCTGGGCTGAGTGGCGGGCCGGCCGGCACTTTACTGTCTCATACCTGATACTGCGCCACGGTTTGCAGAATGCTTCTGGCCTGGTGGTGCAGTTCGCGTGCGGCATCGGCCGAGCTGCTGGCCGCCGAGGAGTTTTCTTCGGCCATTTGCGCGATCTGCTCCACCCGCTGGGCAATGGTAGTGCTGGTGCTGGTCTGCTCGGAAATACTGCCGGAGATATCATGCACCAGCCCCATGGCCTGCTGGGTGTTGTTCTGGATCTGGCCGATGGCGATATTGGCTTCGCGCGCGCCGTCCGCTTCGCGATTGGCCCGTTCCACCACGGTTTGCATGCTGCTGACCGCGTCCTGCGTCCCTTGCTGCATCTTGCTGATGACCGAGGAAATCTCGGTGGTGGATTTGGCTGTGCGTTCAGCCAGCTTGCGTACCTCGTCGGCCACCACGGCAAAGCCACGGCCCATCTCACCGGCACGGGCGGCTTCGATGGCGGCATTCAGCGCCAGCAGATTGGTCTGCTCGGCAATGTCCTTGATGATGCCCATGACCGTGGCGATGGTCTGGCTGTCTTCTTTCAGCTGGTTGATCTGGCTGGCCGCGCTGCGGATGGAGGTCGATACCTGGGTAATGCCCTCCACCGTGGCCAGGATGACCTTGCCGCCCTGGGTGGCGGTGCTGCCGGCGGCGCTGGTCTGGCTGCTGGCTTCCTGGGCGCGGTCTGACACGTGGTTGATGCTGACCGTCATTTCTTCAACGGCAGCAGCCATGGCCGAAGCGGCCTCGCTCTGTACTTCCGAGCTGCGGGCGATCTGCGAGGTATTGGCCGCCATGCCTTCGATGGCCTGGTCCACCGACTCCACACTCTGGCGAATATTCTGGAAGCTGCCTTGCAACTGTTGCAGCAGGGCATTGAAGGCGGCGGCCGTTTCGCCTACTTCGTCCTTGCTCTTTATCGGTGCCCGCAGGCGGAAATCCAGCGATTCGCATACCGTCTGCATCACGCTACGAATGCTTTGCAGGCTAGCGCGGATATGGATGAACAGCGTGCCGCCCAGCACGCCGCATAACAGCAGGCACAGGCCGATAATGGCCGCCGACAGCATGATGGCTTGCTTGTAAGCCAGGGTATTTTCTTCCGACAGCTTGTCAGCGTACTGGTAGTTGAATTTCACATGCTCTGTCAGCTGCTTGTTCAGCGCTGCGGTGGCCGCGCGCATGGGGCCACCGACAATGGCCTGTTCCGCTTCCTGGGTTTTGTGTTCTTTGGAGAGCTGCAGCAGTGCGTTGCGGGCGCTGCGGTATTCCTGTATCAGCTTGCGGTCCTGTTCCAGCAGTTTGCGGTCGCCCTCGTTGGAAATCAGTTCTTTTTCATAGTGGGCCAGCATGTCATCAAAACGCTGATCATTGCTGCTGATAGCCTGCAGATCCTTTTCCTTTTGCGCGTCGTCGTGGTCGATGACATGGCGGTAGGTGCCGGTGCGCGACTGCGTCAGTGCATCCTGAGCATCTTGCAGTGCGGCAATGCTGGGGAAAGTGTTGGCTTTCAGGTAGTTGAAGCGCTCATTGGCCTGGCTCTGTTCATACAGGCCGAAGCCACCTATGCCCAGCAGGGCAAGCAGGGCGATGCCCAGCGTGAGCGCCAGGCGTTGTGAAATATTCATGTTTTCCCCTTTTCCCATTGGCTATCTGTTGCTGACTTTCTGCTTTGCCTGTTCCGTTATAGCTGGCAGCCAGCATGTGACAAGCCATCTTTTATATGACTGGTGCATCGCCGGCGGTGACAGGGTAGTGACGCGTGAGCTTGTCGCAAGTCTGAGACGCTTTGCCCGCCCTCAGCCCGCACGGCAGGCCCGTGGCTGTTGGCAGGGCCCCCTTTCCCGGTGACATCGCGCAGGCCAGGCGTGGCGCTTACCCGGCAGCCCCCGTTTTCTGTCGCAGTGGCGAGACAGTTGCGCGATCCGCCGCCAGCGTCCGCGCGCGAATTCCCTTATGGCATGCGGGTATGGGTGGTCTGGCACGCTTTCTGCAATGAATAGGACATTCCCCAGCCCTCAGGTGGTCAGCATGGACAGCACATTATTCCGCCGCGTTTTTCCGGCCTTGCTGGCGGGCAGCCTGCTGGCTTCGGCTGCGGCACAGGGCGAGGGCGAGATGGTGGTCGGTCGTGAAGTGCCGGCCCGCCCAGCCATCCGTCATGGCGATCCCAGCCCGGACGTCAGCCGGGTTTCGACTTCACCGTCCAGTAGCGTACCCACCGTCACACAACAGCTGGCCGACCCCTTGCTGGCAGCCACGCATGCGGTGATGGCCGACCCGGCCTTGCGTTCGCCAGTGGTCGTGCTGGATGGGCAGTCTGCCTGGTCTGGCATGGCAGCTGGCGGTGCTAATGGCAAGCCGCCAGCCGGCATGGCGGACGCGGCACTATCCGGTGTGGGAATGGGGCATCTGCTGCAATCGGCTTTGCACCCATGAACGGGCCAGCAGTGGCAAGGAGACAAGTCATGCACATCACGCAGATGTTGTGGTTGGCAAGCGGGCTGTGTGCAGCACTGGCCCAGGCCGACCAGCTGGCACTGATAAGCGATAGCGGCCAGGCCGCACAGGGCGTGCTGGCGGTGAACCAGGTAGCCGGCACGGCCAATCAGCAAGGCAATCTGCAGGCGCTGGCCTTAGCCGCCGGGGTGGCACAGGCGCGGATCAGCTTGCCGCAGCAGCAAGGAAGCACCCAGGCGGTGGCGGAGCAAAACCTGCGCGCCAGCATTGTGGGTGCGTCGTTTGCCGGAAGCCAGGGATTGCTGGCCGTGAACCAGACGGCCGGCAATGCCAACCAGTCACTCAATGCCTTCAGCCTGGCGCAGGCCGCCCGGCCACAGGCCAGTGTCCGTGACCTGCCGGCGGCGGTGCAGGATGCCGTGCTGGCCGGCACGACCGCAGCGGCAGCACCCGTCGCCGGGGCTGCCGCCAATACCGGACAGATAACCGAATTATCCGCAGCAGCTTTCCAGGGAAGCCGGGGGCTGGTGCAGCTTAACCAGATTGCTGGCAGCCATAACCTGGCTGTCAATGTCGTGGCCGTGCAATGGGCCAACCCGTGAGCAGTGCCGGTTCTGGCCAGCCGTGGCGGAGCCGGTATTCAAGCAAATCGCTAGGAGAACAATCATGACCGCAATGCTGCAGAAAAAAGTGCTTTTCGTCGCTCTTGTTGGTGTGTTCGGCGTAGCGCATGCCGTGGAACCGCCGGCTCCGCCGTCCACCACGACGACCAGGATCAGCAATAATCTGTCCAATACCTATAGCAATACCGACGTTAACGTCACCGGCACCGCCTATCTGGAAGGCATCGCCGTGTACGAGGTGTTTGATCCCAAGGCCGATGCCCTGGCCAGTGCCCGCGTGAACGACGTGCAGAAAAATCTGGGCAACAAGCTGAATGTGACCGATCCGGCCAATGCGGGGGTAACTGGCAGCGTGAGCAATATCCAGGGTAATGCCGGCGTCAACAATGCTGCTGGTTTCTTCAATCAGCAGGCTAACAATGTGGCGATCAGTTCGGCTTCCGGCAAGCACAGCGGTGCTGCGGCTTCCACCTCCTTCGAGCAGCTGAACGACGGCAATAACTACACCTTTGCCGAGCCGATGCGCGGCACCTCCAATGACATGAATGCCAGCCTCAGCAACTCGGTGAACAACATCCAGGGTAATGCCGGGGTGAACAACGCCGCCGGTGCTGGCAACCAGCAGAAAAATGATGTCGCCCTGGCCTCGGCCAGCGCTGCCGTGCTGGCTACCGCCTCGGCCGGTGGCATGCAGGTGAATCAGGGTACTTCGGTGACCACCTTCTTCCCGCTCAATGCCACCGCCAGCATTTCCGGTTCGGTGAATGGCATCAGCGGCAATGTCGGCGTCAACAATGCTGCCGGCCTGTCCAATCAGCAGGTTAACAGCCTGTCGGTTGCGGCCACCCACTAAGAATGTGTTCACGATTTAGCGAACGCGGGGTCACCCGCGTCTCGCAGATCGTGAGCAGGTTCTAAGCCAGGAGACGCCGGCAGCGCAGTCGTCAGGCCACGCTGCCGGCTTTTGCCATGAAAACCACTATCCGCTTGCTATTGTCCATCCTGCTGGGCCTGGCCTGTCCGGGTGGCGAACAGTTTGCCCAGGCCGCAGACCTGGCCGTGCCGGCCTATACCGGCGAGGGCAATGTCTACAAGCAGGTACACAGCCTGCGGGAAATGCGTTTTGCCCATGTGGTGGAGCAACATACCGATTTCAGCTGCGGGGCGGCGGCGCTGGCCACCTTGCTGCGTTATGGCTTTGGCCGCGATATCGACGAGCAGCAGGTCATCGCCGGCATGCTGGCCGGAGCCAATGCCGATGTGGTGCGCCAGCAGGGTTTTTCCATGCTGGACATGAAGCACTATGTAAATACGCTGGGCCTGCGGGCCAGCGGTTTTGTCAGCGGCCCGGAGCGTTTGCCCGCGCTGCGCATTCCGGCGCTGATCATGCTGGACATCAATGGCTACAAACACTTTGTCATCCTGAAAATGGCGACCCGCGACACGGTTTATGTAGCGGACCCGGCGCTTGGCAACCGCGCGGTGGCTATGGCGGAGTTTGCACGGCAGTGGAATGGCGTGTTGCTGGCGGTGGCCGGCCCCGGCTACCAGCCACAAGGGCCGTTGCGGCAACCGCCCAGCCTGTTGTCGGCGCGGCAGTTGATGAATGGCATGCAGCCGGTGCAGCCGGCCGACCTAGTGGAGTACGGCTTTATCTACAGTGATTTCTTATAGTTGCGGCCTGTGGGCACAGCCCCGCCGGCGACGACCGGGAGCATAGCGTGCGTATCTTATCCAGGGCAGTGCCGGTACTGCTGGCATTGACTGCCAGCGTGCCGGCGCAAGCCATGCTGGCGTATGTAGACGACGGCGTGCTGGACAGCTTGCGTGGTCGTTATATCGATGCCGGGCAGATCGTGCGCTTCGGCGTGCAGATGCTGACTACCTGGCAGAACCAGGCTGGGGTGGTGCAAGGGGCCGGGCTGCAGTTGACGGCCCAGACCGGCGCGGTGCCGGTGATCAGCCGTTACACCCTGAATGGCGATGGCACGGCAACGACGTCGGCGGCGACAGCGCCGACTAGCGGGCTGGCATCGGTACAAGGCGTGGTGCAGCTTAATCAGCAAGCCGGCAATGGCAACCGTTCCAGCAACAGCACCAGCATCGACATCCGGCGTGACGGCACGGCCAGCCTGCAGATGCCGGCCGGCTGGCAGGCGGGTAGTGGCAGTAGCTCACTGGGTAGCGGCCAACTGGCGGTGAATATCGATCTGGGGAGTACGGGGCGCATTGGTCAGATGCTGGGCCAGGGGCAGTTGCTGCAGTTTTCCAGCATTAACGGCAGCGGCATCAGTACCGACAATAGCCTGCGTATCCAGCTGGTATTGCAGCCGCAGGCCGCCGGTTTCGGCTTCAGCATTCCCAACCGCTTGATGCTGTCCGGCACCGGCGTGCGCTGAGTCATCTTCATCTGCGCTACGACGCCGCCCGCTTATTCGACGGCGCTCATCTCGTATTTCTTCAGCAGGCGGTACAGCGTGGCGCGGGAAATGCCCAGCGTGCGTGCCGCCTGACTGCTGTTGTGATTGTTCAGTTGCAGCGCAGTGGCCAGCGCTTCCCGTTCCGCCCTTTCCCGGACTGCCTCCAGCCCATTGTCTAGTGGTGCCAGCATGCTGCTGCCCAGGCCCATGTCTTGCGGGCGGATGACCCGGCCGCTGGCCATGGCCAGACCCTGGCTGATGCGGTTGGACATTTCACGGATATTGCCCGGCCAGTCGTGTTGCAGCATGGCTGCCAGCGCCTCGTAAGACAGCCGCTTGAACGGAATGCCGTGGCGACTGGCGCTCTGCTGCAATAGGTGTTGTGCCAGCAGCGGAATGTCCGAGCGCCGTTCGCGCAGCGCGGGCAGTTGCAGCTGGCAGACACACAGGCGGTAGTACAGATCCTCGCGGAAGCGCCCCTTGCCGATGGCAGCCGGCAGGTCGACATGAGTGGCCGACAGCACGCGGGTATCGATGCTACGGCTGCGGTTGTCACCAAGCCGGTCTATGGTGCCTTCCTGCAGAAAACGCAGCAGGTTGACCTGTGCCTCTATTGCCATGTCACCGATTTCATCCAGAAACAGCGTGCCATTCTGCGCCGCTTCGATGCGCCCGATGCGGCAACTGGATGCGCCGGTAAACGCCCCGCGTTCGTGGCCGAACAGCTCGGACTGCACCAGGTTGACGGGCAGGCCACCGCAGTTGACCGCCTGGAAGGGGCCGTCGGCGCGGTCGGAGTACTGGTGGATCAGTTGCGCCACCAGCTCCTTGCCGGTACCGGACTCACCGGTAATCATCACCGTGACATTCACCCGGGCCAGCCGGCGGATTTCCTGACGCAGGCGGCGGATGCTAGGGTGCTCGCCCACCAGTTGTTGCGGCTCCTGCTCGGTCTGTTCGTGCTGGCTGCGGCGGCGTAACAGGGTTTTGCCGTGCAGCCTGCCCAGGGTGACGGCCAGCCGTTCATTTTCAACGGGCAGGCAGTGGTAGTCATAGCAGCTGTCGTTGATAAAGGCGCGCACGGCCGCTTGTTCCAGTTGGGCGCGCTCGGTCAGCAGCAGCCACTCCAGATCAAGCTCGCTGGCCAGTTGCTGCAGCGCCGTTCTCTTGCGCAGCAGCTTGCTGTCCAGTAATAGCAGCCCGGCACTGCAGCGGGGGCTGCGTTGTGCTTTCCACTGCTGCGGATCGTGGATATGGATGATGTGCCAATGCTGCTGGCGCAGCGCGTGCAGTACTGGCAGCAGGGCATCCGACCCCACTGCCAGCAGCGTCTTGTTTGCTTGCATGACCGACTCCGTTAAAAACGGTAGGGAAACTTCACCGAAAATGCGTAATTGGGGCTGTCCGGCGTCATGCCCAGCGACAGGTTGGGAATGATGGAGAGCCGTTTGCTGAAGGCATAGGTCAGGCCCAGGTTCAGGTTGGCCGCATTGGCGCTGCTGCCGATCACGTCGGTCCAGTTGCTGCCCTGTTGGCGCATGCGCGCCTGTTGCACCATCTGCTGTGAATAGGACAGGCCCAGGCTGAGCTTGTCGTTGAGGGCAAAGGCGATGCCGGCTCCCCAGCTCCAGCTGTCACCCAGGCGCACATCGCCCGGCTGGGTAACGCCAGCGGTGGGGCTGATGTCACTGAAGTGGCCATCCAGATAATGGGTGTAGCTGAGGCTGGCAAACAGCACGGCCGGGTCTACGGTCTTGACGAAGGACAGGCTGGTACTCAGGCCCCAGACGCCGTTGCCAGTGGGCAGGCGGTCGGGGATGGACAGATTGTTGTTGCTAGCTGACTGCACCAGCTTGATGCCGTAGGGATTGCGCCCGGTGGGGGCCTTGGCGCGCACACTCCACACGATGTCCGGCCAGTCGGCATTTTCTTCCACCAGCTTGTAACCCACGCCAAAGCTGACATCGCCCAGCGTCGGTCCTTGCCGCACCGAGCCTTGCGACACGCTGTTGGCGGCACCGCCGGCACCACCGGAAAAGTAGGTGGCATCACGCGCCACGAAGGGGATGTCCACGTCCAGCTGCCAGCGCGGGCTGGGTGAGTAGCGCGTAGTCAGGCCCAGGGTGACGCTGTCGCTGACCACCTTGTCCAGATTGATATTGCCCAGAAAAATCGAATCCAGTGCCAGAAACCCGTTCAGCACCAGCTCGCGGGTGTCGTAGTGGGTGTAGGTAAAGCTGGGTTCGATGGAGAATTTGCCGGCAGCAAAGCCGCTGGCTTCCTGATAGATGTCTTCCACGCTCTTGGGCACTTCGCTGACGACTGGCAACGCCGGTCCATTGCCTGCGGCCACCGCTCCACTACCTGCAGTTGGGGACTCACTGCTGGCCGGGTTGTTGGCGGCACTGGCGGCATTGCTACCGTGTTGCAGGCTGGCCAGCTGTCTTTCCAGCTGGCGGATACGGCTTTCCTGTTGCTGATTGGTCTGGGCCAGGGCGCTTATTTGCTGTTGCAGGCTTTCCAGGCTGATTTCAGCCTGTGCCTGCAATGGAAAAGCCAGGGCAAGCGCGGTTAACAGCAGTGGTTTGACGCCGGAATAGGTAGGGCGCGGCAGCGGCATGATCATTTCCTTGTAGCACAGGTGCGGGCTGGGCAAGGATCAATACCGGCCAAGACGGGGCAGGCATGCCGGTGCTTCCCGATCACCTGATGGGGTGAGTGATGCATTGCATGGCCCGACTTGATGTTATTTATTTAAACTGTAGTTTGTGTAACTTATTTGTATTGTATATTAGTCGAGCACATGGCCAAGACAAGTTGAATTTGACTGTGCTGCGTGAAAGTGCGAAATAATCAGCGGCAACATGGCGGGAACAATGCAATGGCACAGCTGCTGTGCATGTCAGCGCCAGTTGGCGCGCATTCATGATGAACAAGCTTGATGACAGGGAGTAAACGATGAGGAAGCTGATTGCATTAACAGGCATGCTCTTGTTGCTGGCTAGCGGGCTGGTCGCGGCTGCCGAGCCATTCAAGCTGGCTTTTGTCGATACCGGCAATACCGGGCGCAGTCTGACGGCCGAGGCACTGGCCCGGCAGCGTATCGAGCAGCAGAAGCTGCCCATCGCGGTGATTTCGCGAGCGGTCGACATGGACCCCTACGACAGCAGCCCCGAGGCGAATGCGGCCAGCCTGCTGCTGCAGCGTGGCATCGACGTGTCGGCCCACCATGCCGCACAGCTGAATGCCAATGATGTACGCCACTCCGACCTGATTCTTACCATGACCGCCAAACACAAGGCCAAGGTGCTGGAGCTGTTTCCCGAAGCCAAAGGCAAGACTTTTACCTTGTCCGAATACGCCAGCGGTAATACGGATGATGTCGCCGATGCCTGGGGCAAGCCGCTGGCGGTATACCAGGAGATGCTGCGCCAGGTAGAAGGCTATCTGCCGGCTGTGCTGGACAAGGCACAACATAAAAAGCCGTAACAGCCTGCTCACTCCCTTTCGCCCTGCCTGACCCTTCGTTCCCTGGATCGTGAACACCTTCCAGGCGCTGCGATGGCCGCTAGGCTGGTCTTGCTGCAGGCGCGCTGGGCTCGGTCACCACACCCCAGATGGCGAAGTCCTGCTCGTAGCTGGGTTCGATCAGGGGGTAGTCCGGGTGTGCCGCCAGCAATTGCAGCCGGCTGCCACTGCGCTGCAGTCGTCGCACCAGCAGCTCGCCGTCGACGGCAGCCACTACCAGACAGCCCTGTACCGGGCTGCCTTGGCCATCTACCGCCAGCAGACTGCCGGCCTCGATGCCGGCACCGGCGAGTGCCTGGTCTGGCATGGGCAGGCAAAACAGCCCGCTGCGCTCGCTGGGGAGTAGCGCTGGTGAGGGCATGGCATATGGCGCGGTATGGCAGGGGAGCGTGGTGGTCATGGCAGCAATTTTGAAATTGTACATAATCAAATATAGCAGATGACTGCTTGGCCGGGCAATGGTAGATGCCGTGCTTTTTCTTGCCATCCGGCGGCGAATTTGGCAGGTCAGTGCAAATTTTCCTTGATGTGGCAGGCTCTGGCTGGTTACCCTCACGCTTTGTAGCCATCAGCCAACAATACCGGCGCAGGAGCCTTGCATGACCAAACAACAACTGATTGCCATCCTTTCCGAAAAAACCGGCAGTAGCAAAGTCGATGTACTGCGTTTCATGGACGCGCTGGAACAGACCATCCGCGAAGAACTGGTGAATGGCGGCGAACTGACCCTGGCCAGCACCGGAAAGTTCAAGGTGAAAGACACCGCAGCACGCAATGGCCGCAACCCCAAGACCGGCGAGACCGTGCTGATTCCGGCCAAGCGCAAGGTGGTATTTACCCCGATCAAGGCACTGAAAGACGCAGTGGCCAACTGAAACAGCCCGACTGTTTCCGGCGTGGCCGGAAATTCTCACCCAGGGACGCTACGGCGTCCTTTTTTCATGCGTTCAGGATAAATGTGCAAATGACTGGACTGTGCGGGAAATTTGTCCAATAAATAAAGTGCTGTAAGACGAGATTGTGAACGGCTGGCAGTTTTGATATCGCGGGGAGCGGTATGGCGGTAGATGAGCCAGTAAATGCCCGTTAATACCATTATTCTTGAGGTTTTATTTTAAAATGCTCAATGAATTAGTAATGGTGTTGACGTGCTTGAGTGAAGATCGGAATATGGCAGCCTGCCTGTTGATTGTTTAATGTCTGCAAAAGCGCAGCAGGCGGCAATGTGGTTTTAAGCAATTATAAAAATAGGATCCTCCATGCGTACTCTACGTTCCAGAATGCTGGTGTTTGTATTGATGATGCTGGTAGCCATCTCGCTGCTGTTTTGCGGTGTGGCTTACTGGAAGATGAAGGACGCCTTGCTGTCTTCCATCAGTGATCAAATCAGCCAGACAGCAAACAACAAGGTCAGCTTCATTACCGAATGGGTAAGTACCCGTCAGAATATTGTGGGTTCTGCTCTGCTGCACTTTACCGAGGGGGACATGAAACCCATCCTCGACCAGTCGCAAGTAGCCGGCAAGCTGGATGACATGTATGTCGGCGAACCCAGCAAGAAGATGACCCAGTTCACCGGTTCTACTCCGGTGCCGCCGGGTTATGACCCGACTGGTCGCCCGTGGTATCTGGCGGCCAGCAACGCGCAGGAAGCCATTGCTACCGCGCCGTATATCGATGCCGCCACCAAGAAGCCCATCATTACCTTTGCCAAGGCCCTGCGCAAAGACGGCCAACTGGTAGCGGTGGCCGGTGGTGACGTATCGCTGCAGCGGGTGGCTGAAGAAGTGGTGTCCTCCAAGCTGCCGGGCGATGGCTTTGCCTTCCTGATTACCGGTGACGGCTCGGTGATTGCCCATCCGGTCAAGGATTCCGGCATGAAGAAGATCGGTGAGGTAATGACCGGCTTCGACCTGAACGGCATCAGCAAGGACGGCGCACTGCAAACAGTGAGCATCAACGGCGAATCCAGCATGACCGCGCTGTATCCGGTGGGGAAGACCGGCTGGCTGCTGGGCGTGGTGGTGCCGGTGGCTGCGGCTACCGTGTCCGTTACCCATTTGATCGAGCTGATGATCGGTGTGCTGATTGCCGGTGTGGTAGTCGTGGCACTGCTGGCCACGGTTGGTGTGGCGCGCATGCTGTCCGGCCTGACCGAGCTGCGTGATGCCATGCGCAATGTGGCGAGCGGCGACGGCGACCTCACCCTGCATCTGCCGGTGCACTCGCAAGATGAAGTGGGCCAGATTGCCGAGGCGTTCAATGGCTTCGTGCACAAGCTGCACGGCATGTTCGTGTCGGTACGTAACGACGCGGAAGCCCTGGCACGAGATACCTCGGCCCTGCACCAGGCGGCAGAGAGCATTGCCTCGGATTCGCGTGTGCAGTCTAACGAGCTGTCGGCCACGGCGGCAACCATCGAGCAGATTACCGTCAGCATCAACCATATCGCCGACAATGCCGGCGAGACCGAAGTGCTGGTGGCCAGCACCCGCGAGAACTCGGAAGACTCCTACCAGGCCATGGAAAAAGTGGCCAGCGAGGTGCAGTCCATCGTGCAGACTGTGGACGCACTGCAGAGTGCCATGGGTGACCTGTCTTCTCATTCCGAGCAGATTCGCGGCATCGTGGCAGTGATTCGCGATATTGCCGACCAGACCAACCTGCTGGCACTGAATGCGGCCATCGAGGCCGCCCGTGCCGGTGAACAAGGCCGCGGCTTTGCGGTCGTGGCTGATGAAGTGCGCAAGCTGGCCGAGCGTACCGCCTCGGCCACGGTGGAAATCGCGCAGATGATCAATAGCGTGATGAGCCAGACCGAAGTGGCCATTGGTCACACCAGCAAGACCAACGAGCGGGTGGCCACCGGTGTGGCCCTGTCGCGTGAAGCTGCAGACAAGGTGGGCAAGATCAAGGCCAGCACCCACGATATCGCGGGTCGCATGTCGGAAATCACCAGTTCGACCAAGGAGCAGAGCACGGCTACCACCGTCATGGCGCAAAGTGCCGAACGCATCAATGCCAAGGCGCTGGAAAGTGATGAAAACGTGCAACGCATCCTCAGCATCATTCAGGACCTGTCCCGTCGCGGCGGCGACCTGCGTGCGCTGGTGTCGCAGTTCAAGCTGTAAGGCTGGTGTGGCTGCAGTAGTCTGCCACTGAACAGAACCCCCGCCATGGCGGGGGTTTTGCTTGTCCAGTCAACAATGGAGTGTGCTGTTACCAGGCCCGGCCATGCTGGGCCTCGCTATTCAAGCCGCTGCTTGCGTGGCCGTCCGGCTTGCTCCCCCGGCGGTGTCCTTGCCCTGCCTGCATGCGGTGTTGGCTGGAGGGCCGGCGCGCTGATCTTGAACCATCGTCTCACCCGGCATGCCGGGTTTTTTAACGTTTGGCTGGCCGTGCCGGGAGGGCTGCTGCCAATGCGCCACCATGACTGACGAAAAGAACAGTTTTTTGCTCGGAACTTTCACCTCACGACAAGGAAGTATCGTCTGTTAGCCACGGGAATGAATGGCCAAGATAGCTGACAGGTGTTGTGGATCAGTCTGACCATCTGTCTGGAGGTGTGGTGATGAAAGCCTATTTGCTGACCGTGGTGGAGCGGGATGGCCGTCGTTATACGGTGTGTGCGCTGGCCAGCAGTTGCGGCGAGGCCTGCCTCAACGTGCTGGACATGTTGGGGCGGGTGGCCGGTATCAGCGGGAGGCGCATCAAATGAAGGCCAGGCTCTATCACTGGCTGGGTGGCGTTCTGCTGTCCAGCCTGTTCATCGCCGCGCTGGCCTTGGCCCAGGCGCTGGAATAGCCTGGCCTCAGCTGCTCAGGTTGGGGCTGCCTTCGTCGGCATAGGCCTGGTGGATTTTCAGTATCTCCGGCAGCGCCTTCCTGAAGGCCGGTATCAGCTCCGGGTCAAAGTGCTGACCGGACTGGCTGTACATGTAGTCGAGTGCCTCTGCCAGCGGCAGTGCCGGCTTGTAGGGGCGCACTGACAGCAGGGCGTCGAATACGTCGGCAATGGCCACGATGCGCCCGACCAGCGGGATGGCATTGCCACGCAAGCCATAGGGATAGCCGCTGCCATCCCAGCGTTCGTGGTGGGTGAGGGCGATGCTGCGGGCGGTTTGCAGCAGTTCGTCATCATGGATGCCGATGATGTCGGCCCCCATCAGTGGATGCTGCTTCATCAAGACCCACTCGGCACTGTCCAGCTTGCCGGGTTTGAGCAGGATGTGGTCTGGAATGCCGATCTTGCCGATGTCGTGCATGGGGGCGGCCAGCTGCAGTATTTCCTGCGCCTTGTCACCCAGGCCTGCCACTTCGGCAATCAGCCGCGAGGCATGTGCCATGCGGATGACGTGATTGCCGGTTTCATTGTCCTTGAACTCGGCCGCCCGCCCCAGGCGCTGGATGATCTGCTGGCGCGAGGTCAGCAGTTCGTGGGTACGCTGGGCCACCATGCGCTCCAGTTCGCGCGTCTGGTCGTACAGTGCCAGCTGGGTACGCACCCTGGCCTTGACCACCGGTGGGCTGATCGGCTTGGTGATGTAGTCGACCGCACCGATTTCCAGTCCCAGTTTTTCGTCTTCCACCGAGCACATGGCGGTGACGAAGATTACCGGAATGTGCTGGCGGTCGGGATTGGCCTTCAGTCGACGGCAGACTTCATGGCCGCTCAGCCCCGGCATCATCACATCCAGCAGGACAAGGTCGGGCGGCGAGTCGGAATAGATGATCTGCAGCGCCTTTTCGCCATTGGCCGCCACCTTGATGCTGTAATCGTCTTCCAGGATGGCGGCCAGCAATTCGATGTTTTCCGGTACGTCATCAGCAATCAATATGCTCTGGCGCAGTCTGAGATCGGCCATGGTGTGGGCTTTCAGTTGGCTTGCTCGGTCTGGTCGGGCTGCATGCGCGCCGCCAGCTGGTTTAGCTGCCGCAGGGCGGCATCGTAGTCGTACTGGGCCGCCAGCCGCGACAGCTGGCGGGCGGCATCTGCTTCGGCATGGCCGGCCAGTGCCCGGTACAGCTCGGCGGCACTGCGGCTGGCCTTGATATCGTTGTCTTGCAGCTGGCTGGCCAGCGTGTGCATCAGTTGCCGGTAATTGACCGGGTCACTCGTCTGGCTGGCGGCTGGCTCTGCTACCGGCTCTTGCTGCACATGTTCAAGCAGGCGCTCCAGCTGCTGCTGCAGGCGCGCGATGGCTTGCTGTTGCTGGCTGTCATCACCGTCCAGGTGGTATTCCAGATGGCGGCAGGCGGCGGCCAGGGCATCGGCACCGATATTGCCAGCCAGACCCTTGAGATTGTGCACAATGCGCCGCGCCGTATCGGCTTCGCCTTGGTGCAAGGCCTGCTGCAGGCGCTGGGCGGCATCGTTCTCGCGCTCCTGGAAGCGGGTCAGCAGGCGCTGGTACAGGGTGTGATCGCCGCCCATGCGCAGCAGGGCCGACTTGCGGTCGAGCAGCGCTTCGCCTGGCGGCACCGTCGGGGCCGGCTTGCTGCTGCTGGCTGCCAGCGGCTGGCCGGGGCGCAGGTGGCGCAGCAGCACGGCGTAGAACAGCTGGATGTCGATGGGTTTGGCGATGTAGTCGTCCATGCCGGCATCCAGACAGCGCTGTTCCTCACCGGCCATCACATTGGCGGTCATGGCGATGATGGTGAGTTCCCGCCCGCGTGGCTCCTCGCGCAGCCGGCGGGTGGCTTCCAGCCCATCCATGACCGGCATCTGGCAGTCCATCAGCAGCAGTTGATAGTCTTGTTCGGCCGTCATCTGCAGGGCCTCGGCGCCGTTGCAGGCCAGCTGGGCCGTGATGCCGATCTGCCGCAGCAGTTCCAGTGCCACTTCCTGATTGGTCAGATTGTCTTCCACCAGCAGCACGCGGCTGCCCTGCAGCAGCTGGCGCAACTGCGCCAGGTCGATGCGCGGCGCGCTGCTGGCCGGCAATGCCGGCGGCTGGTGGCGGCAGGCAGTGTGAATGGCATCCAGCAAGGTGGAGAAGGTGGCCGGCTTGTCCATGATGCCGTCAACCGGCGTTTGCCCCAGTGCCTGGCTCAGGCTGTCACTGTCGTGGGCGGTGGCCAGCAGGCAGACCGGGGTGGGTAGCTCGGGCAGCGCATGGATGGCTTGCAGGGTCTGCACGCCGTCCATGCCTGGCATTTTCCAGTCTATCAGTGCCAGCTGGTAGGGCTGGCCGGCGGCATGGGCCTGCTGCAAGGCCTGCAGCGCGGCCGGGCCGCTGTCAACCGCCTCGGCCTGCAACTGCAGCGCCTGCAGCATGTGCACGAACACCTCGCGCGCGGCGGCATTGTCGTCCACCACCAGGCAGCGCAGGCCTCGGATGTCCGGCAAACTCGCTGGAAGGTCTGGCACTGACTGCGCTTTGCCCAGCCGGCAGCTGAAGCTGAAGCAGCTGCCCTGGCCGGGTGCGCTGCTGACGCTGATCTCGCCCTGCATCAGCTGGACGATGTGCTGGCTGATGCTCAAGCCCAGGCCGGTGCCGCCATAACGGCGGGTGGTGGAGCTGTCGGCCTGGGAGAAGGCCTGGAACAGCCGCTGCTGTTCGGCCTCGCTCATGCCGATGCCGGTGTCGCGCACGGAAAAATCCAGCAGGACCGATTGTTCGTCTTCCTCACGCAGGCGCACGGCGAGGGTGATTTCGCCCTGCTCGGTAAACTTGACGGCATTGCCCACCAGATTGTTCAGCACCTGGCCTAGCCGCAGCGGGTCCCCCCGCAGTTGCGGCGGCATCGTCTGGTCGATGTCGAACAGCAGTTCCAGCCCCTTGTCACGCACGTGCAGGGCGAGCAGGTCGGCTACCTGGCCGATGACGTTTTCCAGAGAAAAATCGATGTGTTCGCAATGCAGCTTGCCGGCCTCGATCTTGGAGAAATCCAGAATGTCGTTGATCAGCCCCAGCAGACTGTTGGCCGCGGCGTGTGCCTTGTCCAGATAATTGCGCTGCTGCGGATTCAGCTCAGTTTGCAAGGCCAGCTGGGTCATGCCGATGACGGCATTCATCGGGGTGCGGATTTCGTGGCTCATATTGGCCAGGAACTCGGCCTTGGCGCGGGTGGCGGCTTCCGCGCTGCGGCGGGCTTCACGGGCTTCCTGTTCGGCGGTTTTGAGTTCGCTCACATCAACGATGACGCCGATCAGCCCGCCGGGCGAGCCGTCCTGATGGCGAAAGCCGCTCACCGAATACAGCAAGTGGTGGGTTTTGCCATCGGCCAGCACCAGCTCTTCGGCACGGGATATCCGGCTGCCGCAGGCGATGACGGTTTCGTCTTCCTGCTGGAAATGCTGGCGGTCGGCCAAGGGCAGGTAGTCCAGATCCAGCACGCGCTTGCCGATGAAGTCGCGTCGCTCGATGCCGAAGGCCTGTTCGTAGGCCTGGTTGCAACCGATAAAGCGCGTATCCGCACCCTTGTAGAAAATCGGATTGGGGATGACATCCAGCAAGGCCTCCACCAGGGCCACCTGGTGCAGCAGGGCGCTGGTGCGTTCGGACACTTTCTGTTCCAGCAGCACGCGGGATTGTTGCAACTCGGTGGTATTGGCCAGCAAGCGCTGGCGCATGGCTTCCTGGGCGGCAGCCAGCTGGCTGACTTCCTGCCAGGGGGCATGCAGGGCGGTGGCGCACACCGGGGCCGCCAGGTCGAGCTGGCCGATGCGTTCGCTTTCCCGGGTCAGCAATTGCAGCGGGTTGGCAAAGCGCCGGGCCATGCGCAGTGCCACCACACCACCGCAGGCCAGCGCCGCCAGGGTAATCAACAATAGCAACAGCAGATCGCGTGGCTTGAGCGGCAAAAAGGCTGCTTCCGGTGCAACCACCGCTATCCACAATGGCTGCTGGCCAATGCGGGTGGGCTGGAACAGGCTGAACCAGTCCTGCCCGGCGGCATGGAAGCGGCTGGCTCGCCCCGGTTGCTGCTGACGGCGCAGCCAGTGCTCGTAGCCATGGGACAGCGGGTTGTCGCTGAGGCTGGCCAGCGGGCGCATCAGCAAGGAGGCCGTTGGCTGGCCGCCGCCATAGGGCAGGGCCAGCACCGTGCCTTGCTCATCCAGCAAGGCCAGGGTTTGTTGCTGGGCGATGGGCAGTGTGTCGGCAAAGCTGGCAATGCTGCTGAGATTGACGTCATGACCGATGATGAAGTGGCTGCCGTCGGCGGCAGTCCAGCGGCTGGCCGCGGTGAGGCCGGTCTGGCGGGTGGTGTAAAAGATATAAGGCTGGGTCCAGTGGATGTCATGGTCACTGCTCAGTGCCATGGCACCCTTAAACCAGGGGCGCTGGCGGGCATCGTAATCCTGCTGGCGGGTTTCACTGCGCAACAGCCGGCGCTTCTGGTCCCAATAAAACCAGTAGGTGGTCCGCCCCCAGCGGGCCGGATCGCTCAGGCGATTGACCCAGCCGCCATCCGCAGTATGCAACAGCAGGACTTCCCGGCCGGATTGGTGCGCCAGATTGACCGAGGCGATCTGGGGAAAAAGAATTCGTTGAAGCGCTGCAGTTGCTGGCGATCATCCTGCAGCCATTGGGTGTGGCTATCCCACTGGCTGTTGCGGCCCCAGGCCTGACTGGTACGCAGATTGGCATCGACTGTATCGAGCAGGCGCTGCATGCGGGCATCCAGCTGCTGGGCGGAAATCTGCATTTGCGACTGGGCCAGGCTATCCACCGTCGACTGGACGATCAGGTGATAGCAGCCAAAGGCGAACACCCCCAGGGACAGCAGGATCAGCCCGCACATGCGCAGGACCAGGCTGCTGGCAAATGTCTTTTTCAATCAGCGCTCCAATGTGAATCTGGCTGGTGCTGTGCTGTTGCGGGACTGTCGTGGCCGAGCGGGCGTCAGGCGCTTGCCTGCCCGGGGCCGGATAGGGTGTGTGGCGAGTTTAAGGCAAGTGTTGGAATAGTAGCATGCGGCAAATGATTGACTCAATTGTCATGATTGATTCAAGAATGCCGGGGCAGCAGGGGGCGCAAAAGGGCAGGGCCGGGGACGGCGGGGTGAGGGCACAGGCCGGCATCAGCCAGGCCTGTACCGGCAAGCGATTTTTACTCTTTGGCAGCGGCTGCGGCGGCGCGCAGCTTGTCTTTCTTGCTCATGCGCTTGCCCTTGATGCCGCCATTGCTGTTGGGGTCGTGCTGGGCGGTGGGGCTGTTGTCCAGCGGGGCGCTTGGTGCAAAGCCCTCAATCTGCTCGCGCGGCAGCTGTTGCTGCTGTCGTTTTTCGATCAGGCGGAAATGGGCGGCACACTCGGCACTGACAAAGCTGATGGCCACACCGCTGGCCCCGGCACGACCGGTGCGGCCGATGCGATGGGTGTAGTCGACCACCGAGCGCGGCAGATCGTAATTGACCACCACCGGCAAGCCGGCGATGTCGATGCCACGGGCGGCCAGATCGGTGGCGATCAGCACTTGCAGCTGCCCGCTTTTGAGATCGGCCAGTACCTGCCCACGCTGGCTCTGGCTGCAATCGCCATGCAGGGCGGCGGCCTTGATGCCGGCGCGCTGCAATTTGCCAGCCACGCGCTCGGCACTGTGGCGGCTGGCCACGAATACC
This sequence comes from Aquitalea sp. FJL05, assembly GCF_003852595.1. Taxonomy (NCBI): domain Bacteria; kingdom Pseudomonadati; phylum Pseudomonadota; class Betaproteobacteria; order Neisseriales; family Chromobacteriaceae; genus Aquitalea; species Aquitalea sp. FJL05. Next base: position 187,227 of record NZ_QAJS01000001.1, on the reverse strand, counting down.
AGTACCCGTTCCCAGTTTTCAGTCTGCAGCAAATGACGCAGCAGCATGGTGCGCTGGCCAGCGTCCACCTCGATGGCGCGTTGCCGGATGTCGGGTGCGCTGATCGGGCTGAGCGGGATGTCAATGCGCTGCGGCTGCTTGAGCAAGGCTTCGGCCAGGCTGCGCACGGCTGGCGGGAAGGTGGCGGAAAACAGCAGGTTCTGCCGGTAAGGTGGCAGCAGCGCCAGCAGGCGGCCGATTTCATCGGCAAAGCCCAGGTCAAGCAGGCGGTCGGCCTCATCCAGTACCAGGGTGTGGACGGCAGACAGGCGCAGGGCATTGTGCTCCAGCAAGTCCAGCAGCCGGCCCGGCGTGGCCACCACGCAGTCTGCACCACCGCGCAAGGCCATCATCTGCGGGTTGATCGATACCCCGCCATAGACCACGGCCACCTTGATGGCCTGCGGCAGCCTGGCGGCCAGTTCGCGCAGCGTGGTTCCCACCTGTACCGCCAGTTCGCGGGTGGGCAGCAGAATCAGGCTTTGGGTCTGGCGCGGGGAGCCGTGCTGGCCGGCCAGCCATTGCTGCAGCATGGGCAGGCAGTAGGCGGCGGTTTTGCCGGAGCCGGTCTGGGCGGTGGCCAGCAGGTCGTGGCCTTGCAGAATGGCCGGAATGGCCGCTTGCTGGATGGCGGTGGGCGCGGCATAGCCTTGTGCGCTGGCCGACGCGGCCAGGGCGGGCTGCAGGCCCAGGGAGGTGAATGGCATGTATGGAAGAGGCCCGGCATAGGTTGGGCGGCATGGCCGCCAGAGGCGCAGCAGTATCGTCCTGGCAGGCGACAGGGTCAAGGCTGCTGTAGATCGCTGCGGCGGGGCGGGTCAATTGCGAGTAAGATCGGGGCCTGCCACCAAGTAAAGCAATCTGCACATGCAAACAGAAGTCAAAGAGAAGCCCAGATACGCCATCGTGGCGTCAGTCCAGCTGCCGGATGTCAGCGATGTCGAATTCGAGGCCTCGCTCACCGAACTGAGCGAGCTGGCCAAGACCCTGGGTTTCCAGGTGGTGCATACCTTTGTACAAAAGCGTAACAGCTTCGACCGCACTGCCTACCTGGGCGTGGGCAAGCTGGAAGAAATCCACATGTACGTCAACCGCGGCCTGCGTGCTGACGAACTGGAACATGCACCACCACAGCTGGACCCCTCCGCCATCGAGATCGACGTCTTGCTGGTCGATCATGAAATCTCCCCCTCGCAAGCGCGCAATCTGGAACTGGCCGTTGGCTGCGAGGTGATGGACCGCACCATGGTCATTCTGGAGATTTTCCACCGCAATGCCCGCTCGCGTGCCGCACGGGCCCAGGTGGAAATTGCCCGTCTGGGTTATATGGCGCCGCGTCTGCGCGAAGCAGCCAAGCTGGCCGGGCCGCAAGGCCGCCAGCGTAGCGGCATGGGCGGTCGTGGTGCTGGCGAATCCCATACCGAGCTGGACCGCCGCAAGGTGCGCGACCGCATTGCCGAGCTGCAACGCGAAATCCTCGCCATGGAACTGGAACGCAAGACCCAGCGTGCGCGCCGACTGGAGCGTCAGGGCCAGGGCCTTGGTGGTGTGTCGCTGGTGGGCTATACCAATGCCGGCAAATCCACGCTGATGCGGGCGCTGACCGGCAGCGAGGTGCTGGTGGCCAACAAGCTGTTTGCCACGCTGGACACCACGGTGCGCGCCATTTACCCGGAAAGCGTGCCGCGTGTGCTGGTCAGCGACACCGTCGGCTTCATCAAGAACCTGCCTCACGGCCTGGTGGCTTCCTTCAAGTCCACGCTGGAAGAAGCGCTGGATGCCGCCCTGTTGCTGCATGTCATCGATGCCAGCGACCCCGGTTTCGAACGCCAGCTGGAAGTAACCGACACCGTGCTGCATGAAATCGGTGCCGATGAAGTGCCGCGCATTCGCGTGTTCAACAAGATCGACCATATCGGTGACGAAGCCGCCGAGGCCGCCTGGGCTGCCGAACTGGAGCAGCGTTATCCCGGTTGTGTGGTGATGAGTGCGCGCCGGCCGGTGGAGGTTGCCGCCTTGCGCGCGCGCATCGTGGCCTTCTTCCAGCAGGATCTGGTAGAAGACGAAGTGCTGCTGCCGTGGTCGGCCCAGCAACTGCGCGGCGAGCTGTTCAGCCAGTGCCAGGTGCTGGAAGAGCGTGCCGAGGAAGAGGGCAGCTGGTTCCGCATACGCGGTGAGCCAGAGCAACTGCGCCGGCTGCACGAGCAGCTGAATCCCGGCTCGCAAGGCCGTGAGAAGGAACACTGGGAAGTCTGACCCCTAGTCGGTCGCTCCATGAAAAACGCCATCCTGTCTGGATGGCGTTTTTTTGTGCGTCGTTCGACGGTATTTATCTACAGAACCGGTTCAGCCCGGCACGCCTACAATCACGCTGGATGCCTTGAAGATGGCACAAGCCGGGCTGCCCACTTGCAGCCCCATCTCGCTGGCACTGCCATTGGTGATGATGGCGGCGATGCTGCTGCCGGGGGCCAGTTCGATCACTACTTCGGTATTCACCGCGCCCGGCAACAAGCGGCTGACCGTGCCGTGCAGCTGGTTGCGCGCCGACAGGCGCATGCCGTCGTGGCCGCTGCCGACGATGACCGAGGAGGCCTTGATCAGGGCATAGGCGGTCGCGCCGGCAGTCAGCCCCAGGCTTGCGGCACTGTCGTGGGTGATGATGGCCACCAGCCGCAGGCCGTCGGCTATTTCCAGCTCTACCTCGTCATTCACCGCACCGGTCTTGATGGCGACTACCTTGCCCAGAAACTGGTTGCGCGCACTGGTTTTCATGCTCATGCCTCCCAAAAGTAGCAGGTCGTCGGCCATGCTGCCGGCCTGACGCTGCAGATTGCACAGGAACTGTTGATGCTCCCGCTCGATGATCTGGTAATTGGCCACCAGTTGCCGGCCACGCGCTGTCAGCCGGGTGCCGCCGCCACCCTTGCCGCCGGACAAACGCTCCACCAGCGGTTCGCCAGCCAGATTATTCATGTGGTCGATGGCATCCCAGGCGGCCTTGTAGCTGATGCCGGTGGTGCGGGCGGCCTGGCTGATGGAGCCGCTGCTGTCTATCTGCGCCAGCAAGGCCAGATGCTGTGGGCTGCCAAATTTCTCGCCGGCCATGCTCAGCCACAGCGCGCCTTGCAGGGTGATGTCCTGTTGCTTCATGTCGGCTGCTCCGCCAGGGTGGGCAGGCAGGCGGCGTGCTCCTGGCAGCGCCCGCACTGCGGTGGCTTCAGTTGGGGGAGACCCAGTTGCTCGCCCAGTTCCGCATACAGGAAACGCTTCCACTTGATGTCAGCCTGATTGCGCGCATACAGCGGATACAGGTAGTACTGCAGCAGCTGGTTTAGCTCATGCCGACCAGACAAGCCCATGTCTTCCCACAGGTGACGACTGCCCAGGCTGGCCACTGCCACCACATGCGCCAGCCAGCTGCTGTGTTGCGCGTTCTCCGCCGCCGAGCGGTTGGCCAGCAGCATGTCTAGCAGCGCAGTGTGTAATGGCGGCTGCAGCGACAGCAGCTGCTGGTATTGCACATCGGTCAGCGCTTCCATTGAGCCCAGTTCCGGGGCACAGGTGGCCAGCACCTCCAGCACAGCCTGCTGCGGCAGGCCCAGCGTCCAGGCATAGAGGGGAAGTTCGCCATCCTGTGCATTGCGCAGCACACCGAGCACGGCGCGAGTCAGCAGACGGAAGGCGCATTGTTGCTGGAAGTCATCCATGGGAAGTCTCCGTCTGGCTGGCAGGCGGCTCGACCAGTCGGCCATCCTGCAGATAAAGGGTTTGTTCGCCAAAGCAGCGCACATCGTCGGCATCGTGAGTGATCAGCAGCAAGGGAATGCGCAAGCGTTGCAGCAGTTCCGCCAGCTCGGCGCGCAATTGCTGACGCAAGGATGGATCAAGCGCCGAGAAGGGTTCGTCCAGCAGCAAGGCGCGCGGTTCGGTGACCAGGGCGCGGGCCAGTGCGGTGCGCTGACGCTGTCCGCCGGACAGGGTGGCGGGCAATTGCCCGGCTTGTGCCGTCAGGCCAAAGGCCTCCAGCCAGTAATCCACGGCCGCATCGTGCCGCTGGCGCGCGGGGTTGCGCCAGCCGCGTTGCAGGCCGAAGCCGATGTTCTGCCGCACGGTCAGGTGGGGAAACAGTGCGTAGTCCTGAAACAGATAGCCCAGCTGCCTCTGCTGCGGGCTGAGGCAAATGCCTTGTGCGCTGTCGAACAGACAGCGGCCATCCAGCCGGATATGGCCGGCATCCGGCCGGTTCAGCCCGGCAATGGTCTTGAGCAACATGCTTTTGCCGGCCCCGGACGGGCCATAGACCACCAGCTGCTGGCAGGGGCTTTGCAGCTTGAGTTCCAGCTGGAAGCTGCGGGTGCCACTGCGCAGGGTCTGGCTGATGGCGAGGTCGAAGCGTGGTGTGTTCATGTCAGCGCTCCGCCAGCCGGCCCGGTGCCAGCTTGCCGGCCAGCAACAGCACCAGCACACAGACCACCGAAGTCACCAGCACCAGCCGGTTGGCACTGTCGTCCTGGCCGGCTTGTACTGCTTCGTAAATGGCGACCGACAGGGTCTGGGTCTTGCCGGGAATGCTGCCGGCCACCATCAGCGTGGCCCCGAATTCGCCCAGCGCACGGGCAAAGGCCAGCAGCAGGCCAGCCAGAATGCCGCGCCAGGCCAGGGGCAGGGTAATGCGGAAAAAGATGCCGATTTCCGATACTCCCAGCACGCGGCCGGCCTGTTCCAGCTGGCCATCCACCGCTTCGAAGGCGGCGCGGGTCGGCTTGTATACCAGCGGAAATGCCACCAGTGCGGCGGCGATCACCGCGCCTTGCCAGGTGAAAATCAGGTTGATGCCAAACTGCTCTTGCAGCCAGGCACCCAGCGGGCCGCGCCGCCCCAGCAGGGTCAGAAGGTAATAGCCCAGCACAGTGGGCGGCATCACCATGGGCAGGGTCAGCAGGGTGTCCAGCAGATCGCGGCCGGGGAAACGGCCACGCGCCAGCAGCAGGCCCACCGCCACGCCCAGCAGCAGATTGAGCAGGGTGGCGCAGCCGGCTACCCGCAGTGACAGGAAAAGTGCCGTCCACGCCGGGTCGGCAAGCCAGTCGCCCATCTCAGGGCTTCTGGAAGCCGTAGCGGCTCAGCACGGCTTGTGCTGCCGGCGACAGCAGGTAATTGACGAAGCGTTGCGCCTCGGCAGCATTGCTGCTGGCTGCGGTGCGCGCCACCGGGTAGGAAATGACCTCGTCCAGCGGCACGCTGAAGGCCACTTTCACCTTGTCCGGCATGATGGTAGCGTCGGTCTGGTAGACAAAACCGGCCTCAACTTCGCCGCGGGCGACATAGTCCAGCGACTGCCGCACATTCTGGGTATTGATGGCCTTGGCCTCTACCGCCGGCCACAGGCGGGCGTTTTCCAGTGCCCGCTTGGCGTAGCGGCCCACCGGCACGCTGGCCGGGATGCCCAGTGCCACATGCTTGATGGCGGCCTGCTGCAAATCGCTTAGCTGCTGCAGCTTCAGCTTGCTGTCGGTCGGCACGATCACGACCAGCGCATTGCGGGCAAAGTCCTTGCGGTCCGCGCTATTGACCAGCTTCTGCTTCACCGCGCTGTCCATGGTTTCCTGGTCGGCCGAGGCAAAGACATCCACCGGTGCGCCCTTGGCAATTTGCTGTAGCAATGCGCCGGATGCAGCGAAGTTGAAATTGATCTTGCTGCCGGGGTTCTGTGCTTCAAAACCACGGGCAATGTCCTTGAACGCGTTGGTCAGGCTGGCGGCAGCGGAAACGGTGATTTCACCGGCCAGGGTGTTGCCTGCCAGCAGCATGCTGCACAGGGAAAGGGCAATCAGCCTTGCTTTCATTGCGGGCTCCGGTTTGCGTGTGAAGGCGTAATATACCCGGATATATAACGCTGGGAAATAATCCTTCCGGGGAAGGGGCTGTCGGCTGAAGTTGCTAGTGTGGCTGTCGCTACGGCATGCCGGATTACTGTCTGGGCGGTCAAGAGTAATTGCGCTGCCAGTGTGCCGCATGACAGCGCAAACCGGCTGTGGCGGCCATGCAGAACGACCGTTCCGGCGGGGATGGGCTGCCTAGAATGGTGGGCAGGAAGACAGGTTCTGCCTGTCATGTTTGCTGACGCCACCGGAAAGCCCGCCATGTACTTTACCCAAGCCATTACCCGCCTGCCTGCCGATTCTGTTGCCACTGGCCTGACCACCGCCAGCCTGGGCGCGCCGGACGCCGAGCTGACCCGGCAGCAGTTTCGTGCTTACGTCGACATCCTGCTGCAACTGGGGCTGACCGTGACCACCCTGCCGGCGCAGCCGGATTATCCCGACGCCCATTTTGTGGAAGACGCCGCCGTGCTGATGCCGGAGCTGGCCATCATCACCAATCCGGGAGCGCCATCCCGCCGTGGTGAAATCCACAGCATTGCCCCGCTGGTTTCGCGGTTCCGGCATGCAGTGTGGCTGGGAGAGGGCGCGCACATGGATGGCGGTGACGTGCTGATGGTGGACAAGCGCTTTTTTATCGGGCTGTCCAGCCGCACCAATGAGGCGGGCATCAGCCAGTTTGCCGCCGCAGTAGAGAAATTTGGCTATAGCGTGCAGGCGGTGCCGGTGGGTGCGGGGCTGCACCTGAAATCCATTGTCAATTACGTGGGGCGCAATACGCTGATTTTATCGGAAGATGCCGTCAACAACCCGGCATTCACTGGCTTTGCGCAAATCGTGCTCAGCCCGCAGGAGGAGTACGCCGGCAACACGCTGTGGATCAACGACACGCTGATCACCCCCAGCGGCTATCCGCATACCCTGCGCCAGTTGCAGGCACTGGGCCTGCCCATCATCCAGACCGATACCAGCGAAATCCGCAAGATGGATGGCGGCCTGACCTGCCTGTCGCTGCGCTTCTGAGGCGCTAGGCTGTCGCGCGGCGCGCGATCCGGCTCAGGGCCGTGCCGCGCCGTCGCGCTTGATCTGCTGCAATTCGGTAGTGGTGAGGATTTTTTCGATGTGAAACGCAGTGCTGGCCAGCCAGCGGTCGGCCAGTTGGCGGTATTCGTCGATATGCTGGCAGCCGATGCGCAGCAGGAAATCAAAGCTGCCACTGACCAGCCAGCAATCCAGCACCTGCGGCGTGGCCTGGATTTCACGGGTAAATGCCTGTTGCGACACCACATGGTCGGCTAGCGACACCTGGGCCAGTACCACCAGCGCCGGTGCGGCCTGGGGCAAGTCGACAATGGCGCTGTAACCCTTGATGATGCCGGCTTTTTCCAGTCGTCTGACCCGCTCCAGGCAGGGGCGGGCGGTCAGGTTTACCTGCTCGGACAGGCGCTGAAAAGGCAGGCGGCCATCCCGCTGCAATACTTCCAGGATTTTCAGGTCGATGCGGTCAAGACTGGGCTTGTGATCCATGTTTCCTGTTTTCGCGAAGCCCGGCGTGGTGGGGCAAGGCTTACGATTGGAGCGGCCCGCCCTGGCCTTGTCAAGCCGGCTGGCCGTCAAAAAAATGCTTGTGCCATGCGGCATCCGCTTTTACGATGAGTCTGCCCCTACATGGGCAACGTCGCTCGGACGGTTCCGGGCGCTTACGTGAAAGGTTCACATGGCTTCTTCTGCAGGCAAGCGCCGCTTTGCGCGCATCGATCGTCTCCCTCCCTACGTATTCAATATCACCGCCGAGCTGAAACTGGCCGCCAGACAGCGCGGCGAGGACATCATCGACCTGAGCATGGGCAACCCCGATGGTGCCACGCCGCCGCATATCGTGGCCAAGCTCAATGAAGTGTCGCAGCGCCCCGATACTCACGGCTATTCCGCGTCCAAGGGCATTCCACGCCTGCGCCGCGCCATTTCCCGCTGGTACAAGGACCGTTACCAGGTAGAGATCGACCCCAATAGCGAGGCGATTGTCACCATCGGCTCCAAGGAAGGCCTGGCCCACCTGATGCTGGCCACGCTGGATGGTGGCGATACCGTGCTGGTGCCGGACCCCAGTTACCCGATTCACATCTACGGCGCGGTGATTGCCGGGGCACAAATCCGTTCGGTACCGCTGGTGCCGGGCATCGATTTCTTTGCCGAGCTGGAAAAGGCCATTCGTGGCAGCTACCCCAAGCCCAAGATGATGGTACTGGGCTTTCCGTCGAACCCTACTGCGCAGTGCGTGGAGCTGGATTTCTTCGAAAAGGTGATTGTGCTGGCCAAAAAACACGACATCTTCGTGGTGCACGATCTGGCCTATGCCGACATCGTGTTCGATGGCTGGAAAGCGCCGTCCATCATGCAGGTGCCGGGCGCCAAGGATATCGCCGTCGAATTCTTCACCCTGAGCAAGAGCTATAACATGGCCGGCTGGCGCATCGGCTTCATGGTGGGCAACCCCGATCTGGTGGCGGCGCTGGCGCGGATGAAGAGCTATCACGACTACGGTACTTTCACCCCGCTGCAGGTGGCCGCCATTGCCGCGCTGGAAGGCGATCAGCAGTGCGTGCGTGATATTGCCGAAAAATACCAGCAGCGTCGTGATGTGCTGGTGAAAGGGCTGAACGAGATCGGCTGGGAAGTGGAATGCCCCAAGGCCTCCATGTATATCTGGGCGCGCATTCCGGAAAAATGGCGCGACCTGGGCTCGCTGGAGTTCGCCCGACTGCTACTGGAGCAGGCCAAGGTATGTGTCTCGCCCGGCATCGGTTTTGGTGACCAGGGCGATGAGTATGTGCGCTTTGCGCTGATCGAGAACGAGGCCCGTATCCGGCAGGCGCTGCGTGGCATCAAGGCCATGTTCAAGGAAGCGCAGATAAGCGCCTGAGCGGGCGCACTAATAAAGCTGGCCGGCAGTGCCGGTCAGCTTTTTCCTGACAGAAGCTCAAGCGATCAAGCAGCCATCACCCGGTTGCGGCCGGCCTGTTTGGCGGCATACAAGGCCTGATCGGCCACCTCCAGCACTTGCTCCCAGTTGGCACTGTTCTTGGCCAGCGTATAGCCGATGCTCACCGTCACGCACATCTCCACGCCGTGGCAGTGGATGCGGCGAGCGGCAATATTGGCGCGGATATCGTCCAGCCACTGCCGGCAGCTATCCTGGTCACAGCCATCGGGCTGCGGTGAAAACAGCAGAAACTCCTCACCACCCCAACGCGCCAGGATATCTCCGTCTGAGGCCGCCTCGCGCAAGGCGCGGGCGCAGTCACGAATCACCTCGTCGCCAAGCTGATGGCCGTGGCTGTCATTGATTGCCTTGAAGTGGTCGATATCGATCATGGCCAGCAGGAAAGCCTGCTCGCCATGCCGCTTGCGCTGACGGCGAATGCGCTCGTGAAAAGCATTGCGATTGAGCAGGCCGGTGAGCGGGTCGGTCGTGGCGGCGGCAAACAGTTTTCTCTGGGTGTTGTACACCAGACCAGTGGTGGACAGGATGACGATAATGCTGGAGATAATGCTGACCAGCAGGGTTTCTATCATCGATTTTTTCTCGTTTGCCAGCGTCTCTGATACATCTTCTTCCACGGCCAGATACCAGCTACTGCCCGGCAGTTTGCGTATGCCGACAATGCGCTCTGTTGCTGTGGATTGCAGCAGGAAATTATGCGGTACTGACTCGTCCTGATGAATGGCTGTATTCATCGACTTGAAATCAAAGTGGGGCGGAAAGGCCGAGACGCTGCTGCGGATGATGATATTGCCGGACTGATCAAATATGTAAATGGCGTTGTTGTATTTTTCAGCGTATTTGTCGATGATTTTCTTGAAGCGGTGCAGCTCCAGGCTGATGCCGACAATGCCGATGATCTGGCCTTGATCATCAAAAATTTTCTCATTGGCAAAAACCAGCAACGAGTCATTTTCCTGGTATTTGCCCAGATTAAGCTCATAGACGGCCGGATCGGCCAATACCCGCCAATACCAGGCATCCCTTGCCGTATTCTTGTGCAGTACAAGCTGACTGCCGCTATCGGTGTAGTATTTCTTTTCGGCATCATCCACCAGGAAAGCTGTGGTGGCATTGTATTTTTCTTTTATCCCGCGCAGATATTTGCGAATGGTGACGGGGTTGCTGTTCTTGTCGATTATCCAGTCACGGACAAAGCTGTCATGGGCCATGAAAGTGGCAATATCTACCGGATTCATGATGTTGCTTTGTATCTCGGTGTAAATGGAATCCCCAATCAAGGGCAGGGATTCTTCCAGAACCCTTTTTTCGGCTTCGCTCTTTTCGCGTGAATAAGTGACGACAGCGCTGATGGAAAAACCGATGCTGATAATGAGGGAAATGAAAATAATCTGTTTATGGTACCGGCCACGCATGACTCACCCCGATATATTTCTTATTTGAACCAATATTATTATGCTGGGAAGACGCATTTGCCGTGCGTTCCCCGCCCTGTTTATAACCCAACTATGCGTTAAAGCCCAGCTTGCTGTGTCGTCAGCAGGTGGCTGGCTGGGTGGCAGGTGCGGTGAAGCGTTGGGGGTTCGAAAGAAGAAAGTGCTAGCCGGAGCCGGTGTGACTTGGAAGCGCCAACAAAACCCGGCGCTCTGCATGACGCCTCCTGGCCGTACATCTTGTACGGCCGGTATTGGCGCGCGTTGGACTGGGTTCTCTGCGCGGTTTTGTTCGTGGCGCTTAGGGCTGGGGCGGCTGCTTCTGTTGGCGGAACAAGGCCCATTCCTCGATGACCCGGCCATCCGCCAGCTGACACAGGGAAAACTCATTGCCGGCGCTGTCTTTTTGCGGCAGCAACTGGCCACCTTGCTTGATGCAGTACACCGAGGCGGGATTGGCCATGCCCACCATGCCAGGGGAGGGTGTGGTGGATGAAGTCGCGCAGCCGGCCAGCAACGGGCCGAGCAAGGCGGGGATAGGGTAGCGAGAGCGGGTAAGGACGGACATGCATGGCTCCAGGGACGCTTGCTGCAATGGCGCAAGTATAGCGCGGGCATTGCTGGTCCTGGCGCGGATGATCGGTATGGGGCAAAGCAAAGCCGGGCGCGCAGTTGCGGCCCGGCTTTGTCTGTCGGGGCTGGTTGACGGGCTAGCCGAATTACCTGCTGGCGATCTGCACGCCGTGCTGCTTCTTGTCGGTATTGATGCGGATGGTGATGCGCTTGGCCGGTATGCCGGCGGCCACCAGGAAGTCTCGAACTTCGGCGGCGCGGGCTTGTGCCACCGATTTGGCCTTGCTCGAGCTGCCACGGTAGCAATAGCCGCGCAGGGTGATCTTTTTCATGGCCTGGATGCTGCTGATCTGTCGCAGAATCTGCCCCTTGCCCACGGGGTCCAGCGTGCTATCCGTTGCTGCAAAGGGGATAAAGCCAGGCGCTGCCGCCATATTGGCGTCGATTTTCTGGTTCAGCACAGCCTGGGCTGGGCTGTTGCTGTTTGCTGAGGACAGGGTGGCGGTCGGCTTGTTGATGGCATTGTTGCCAGTGGTGGCGGCTTGCTGGCTATTGGTGCTGGAACAGGCTGCCAGAGTGGTGGTGAGCAGGCAGCCAAGCAGAAGACGTTTCATGGTGATGGTTCCGTGTGGAGTAAGGGCGTTGCTGGGCATTCTTCGCATCGGCCTGAGTCGATGTCGCACGCAGCATGGATGAAAGCAGTCCGACATGACGATGTTATGAAAGTTCGCGCTTGTAGAACAGAGGCTATTCCATACGGATAACGCACCGCCATGATATCGGATGACAGCAAGATTGGCCGGCATGCCCGCCATGACACGCTGAGGGCTGCCGAGTGAGCCGGGTGGCCAGCTAGCGCATTACTCTGGAAGCTGCCCCGCAGGGCAGGGCAGTCGTTGAGCTGTAGGCCCTTATGCCGCCATCGCATCCTCTCCATACCCGCCGCCATGAAAAGTTGCGCTAGCAGTCCCGGGGGACAATCTGCTTCAGATGGCACCGGCGTCGAACACCAGGGTGACCGTACCCACAAAGCGCTCGCCGCTTTGCTTGGCCATGGCCGTCACATCCGGTGCCGCCACGGTAAAGTGCAGCTGCGAACGGCGCGCGGCGCTGGCAGCCTGAGAGCCGAACACCACCGCGACCGCGTTGCTCAGTGGCGTGCGCGCAGCCTTCTGGCCGCTGATTTTCTCTCGCAAGCCCTCCATGCTCAGCGCCGTCGCCACCGGCACCACCAGCTGTTTGCCATTGGCAATGCCGCAATGGCTGCCCACCGTGTACTGGCATTCCAGTCGCACACTGAAGTTGCCCGAGCTGGCCACGGTAAACGGGATATTGCGCTGCAGTGGGCCGGGGGCGCGGCCCTGCTGCAGCCACACCGACCAGCCACCGGCAGGCTCCAGTAGCACCTGAAGGGCGTTGTCCGGGTAGTTCACTTTCAGTTCATGTGCCACGCTCAAGACAAAATTGATTTTGACAAGACTGGCGTCGGCGGTGGCGGTGTCGCCAAAGTCAAAATCCTGACCGGGGCCAATACGGTACTCCAGGCTGCCTTTGTACTCGCCATTGCCCAGCTCCAGCGGGCTGGGGGTTTGCAGTTCGTACATCAAGCCGGTATCGGTCATGCTGACGCCTGGCGACGCAATGGTGTAGGCGGCCTGTTTGTAACATCCCCCGGCGCTTTCCGGATAACCCCAAAGTGCCGATGCCCATTTGTCGGAAAGCCAAGTATTGGTCAGCATGGTGCAATTGCCTGATGGATAGTTCCAATAGCTGCCCACCCAGAGTTTGTTGTGGGCATCAAGCGCGGTGCCTCCGCCAACAATCTCCGACGCGGTTTGCGTCAGGTTGTAGGTGCTGGCCATGCCGCTGACGCGAAAGCGCAGCTGGCTGCTTTGCCCGGTCTGGGTATTGACCACCTGCACCGTGCGAAAGGTATTGGGCACCTTGATGTACACGCCTTTGCGTGGGTCGGTTTGACCGCTTTTCAGGCTGGGATAGGACCAGTTTACCGGTAGGCCGATACTGAAAGTCTTGCCGGTACAGCTATTTGGCCAGTGGCGGCAAAAGCCGGCCAGCGGGGTGGTATTTTCAAATTGAACGGTTTGCGGAGACAGCACGGAAGGGCGAAAGCGCGCGCTGATGTTCAGCTCCACCCCACTGGCGCTGGCAGCCAGCAGGCAGGCGGCAAGGCTGCTGACCAGTTGGTGTCGCCAGGTGCTGCTGTGCTTGCGGTCTTGCATTGCTTTGCCTTTGTTCCAGGGTGAAAGCACGACGGTGAGGTCGCGCCGGGTAAGGGGCTACGTGGGTCAGCGCGCTTGCTCCAGCATGGCATTGCATTCGGCCACGGCTTGCGCCAGGTCGGCCACGATCTCGCGGCATTCCGCCAGCGACTGCTGGCTGACGCTGTCTTGCAGCAGTTCGCTGAGCGACAGCATTTCCTGGTCCTGCACCATGCGCGCGGCACCCATCAGCTTGTGCGTCAGGCCGGCCATCTGCACAAAGTCGGCCTGCGCACAGGCTTGCTGCAGGGCGGCGATGTCCTGCTGATTGCTTTCTTGCATCAGGTCGATGAATTGCTGGCGCGATACCGTGGCCAGCTTCAGCCCGGCAATGCGCTGCTGCAGGATGTGCCGGCGTTGCTGGCTGGCATCGTCCTGCGGGCAGGCGGCCAGCGCTGCCGTCAGTTGCTCGATATTGACCGGCTTGATCAGGCAGCAATCCATGCCGGCTGCCAGGGCCTGCTCCAGATTGCGCGGCCGGGCATCGGCGGTGTAGCCGATGATGTAGGGCTGTTTGCCGGGACGTGCGCGCAATTGGCGCGCCAGGCTGAAGCCATCCATGCCCGGCATGAAACAGTCGCTGATGACGATGTCGCAGTGCTCGGTTGCCAGCAAGCTCAGCGCCTCTTCTGCACTGGGCAGGCTGCGGATGTCGTGCAGGCCGATAAAATTCAGTTGTTGTTGCAGCAGCAGCCGGTTGGCCGGATGGTCATCCACCACCAGCACCCGCAATGCGGTTTCTATCCGCTGCTGGGGCGGCGCGGCCGTGGCATGGCTGATGGTGCAATCGCAGCGGCAGGGTATGCGGATCGATACCGTGGTGCCGACGCCCAGTTGACTGGCCAGGCTGATGTCGCCGCCCATCTGCCGCAGCAGGTTGGCGCATATCCACAAGCCAAGACCGCTGCCCGATTTGGCGGCTGGATTTTCCTGCGCATAGGCATCGAAGATGCCTGTCTGTGCCTCGCTGGAAATGCCGCGCCCGGTATCGCTGATGTCCAGTTGCAACACGCCCTGGCTGGATGACTGTGCCCGCCACTGGCAGTCGATGCGGATGTCGCCGTGTTCGGTGAACTTGATCGCATTACCCAGCACGTTGCCCAGAATCTGGCTGACCCGCTTTTCGTCCATGTACAGCGTGTCGGGCAGGGCCGGGTTGGTATGCAGCGTGAGTACCAGTCCGTTTTCCTTGGCAATCGGCCCGTATAGCGCCGCCATATTGGCCAGCATGCGCCAGGGCTGCGCCGGATGCGGCGCGATGCTCAGTTGGCCGGCCTCCATCTTGGCCTGGTCCAGAATGCCATCCAGCAGGTGCAGCAGGCTGGTGGCCGACTGGAAAATGGTGCTCAGATTGCTGTTGGCGGCTTTTTTCAGCTCCAGTTCCAGCAGGCCGAGAATGGCATTCATCGGCGTGCGGATTTCGTGGCTGATCACCGCCAGAAAGGTGGTTTTGGCACGGTTGGCGCTTTCGGCATCGTCCCTGGCCTGTTCCAGCGCCCGCTCGCTGTGCTTGAGCGGGGTGATGTCGAACCAACCGCCCAGGATTGCGCCCTCATCCTGGGTAAGCGTGACAAAGGGCTTGGCCCATAGCAGCAAGTCCTGCTTGCCCTGGCGGGTGCTGACCTGACCCTCCCGCTGCGTGCTGCCTTCGGCCCGGGCGGTGGCAATGATGTCGCGCTGCAGTACCTCCAGTGCGCCATCGTCACTTTGTGCAAGGAGTTCGCGGTAAGGCGGGTTGGACAGCTCAATGCCGCTGCCGGGCAGTTTGATGAAGAGGGCAAACGGCAGCTGGTCTACCAAGCGGCCCAGGGTGTCCAGCCGTTCGCGCAAGACGCGCTGCTGTCGCCAGTGGCGGCGGCTACGGTAGGCGATCAGCACCAGCAACGCCACCAGGCTGGCCACCAGCAGCCAGATCATGGTTTGGTAGTTGCGGTCGTTCAGGCGGCTCAGGCCAACATGCATGGCGCTGGCCTTGCTGTTGACCCAGTCCAGGCGCAGCTTGTCCAGTTCCTCTTGCGGTATGGCCAGCACTGCCTTGTTGATGATCTCGGCCAGTACCGGCAGGGCGCGGCTGGTGCCAATGGCGATGTCCAGCGGTGTCTGGTTGGCCGTGCCGATGACCTTGAACTGGCCCAGTTCGCCATTGCGCACGATGGCGTTGGCGGTCAGCAGGCTGTTGATGTTGGCATCGACCTTGCGCTCGGCCAGCAGGCGGAAGGTGCCGAGCATGTCGTCCGCTTCCACAAACTGGATGCGCGCACGCAGGGCCGGGTCGCTGATGCTTTCCCGGGCCGCCGAATGGCGGATGATGGCCACCTTCTTGCCTGCCAGGTCGGCCAGCGAGCGGATAGCGCTTTCGTCATCGCGGGTGATCACCCCCCACAGCGAATGGGCGTAGGGTACGGAAAACAGCATGTCCTGGCGGCGGCGCTCAGACACCGCCAGATTGGGGATGATGTCGACCTCACCTCTGGAAAAGTCCACCAGCCGGTGGTCGCCGCTGTGGGGCGCTTCGACGAAGCGCAGGCCGGTGCGCTGGGCAATCTTTTGCAGCAGTTCGATAGCCATGCCGGCGGCCGGGGCATCCGGGCTGGTCTTGAAGGCCAGCGGGTAAAGATCGCCCGGTACGGCGTAGCGCACGACGGGATGCGCCTGAATCCAGGCCTGTTCGCTGGGCGACAGCTTGATCTGCTGGCTGATGTTGTAGTGTTCGTTGCCACCCTGCCAGCGCTTCTGAACTTCCAGCTCCACCCGGCTGGGAATGGCAGCCAGGGCATCATTCAGGCTGGCCTGCTGCGTGCGCTGGTTCTGGCGCAGCAAGAACACGAAGGGATCGTCTTCCAGCGCGGAGTAGTTGGCAATTTCCAGGCTGTCCAGCGACAGCTGGTTGATCAGGAAATTCGCTTCGGTGGGGTTGCCAATATAAAGATCGGCCTGCTGGAAGGCGACGGCTTGCAAGGCTTGCAAGCCATTGTCAAAGCGCTGTATCGGGCTGCCCGGATAAATACGGGCCAGCTGTGCCGCCAGGGCGGGATGTTTGCCGATGGCAATGCGCGGGCGGCGCGTATTGCCATCATCGACCCGCCTTACCTCGATGAGGCGATTGGGGAAATAAACATGCGTGCTGAGCAGGTCTGCCGCCTGATCGCTCTGGTTGCCTGCCAGCAGGTCTATGCTGCCGGCGCGCAAGGCCTGCAGTGCCTGCTGTTTGTCGCTGAAGGGCAGGGCCTCGATGTGCCGGCCAAGCTGGCGGCCGATCAGCGCCAGGTAATCGGCGCTGATGCCTTCCAGCTGCGTGCTGTCCTTGCGCACGTAGTAGGGAATGTACTCATCCAGCACCATGCCCACCTTGAGTGGCGGGCGCTGGCGTTCAATGCCGGTTTGGCTGGCGGGCTGGCCGGGGTAGAGCTGTAGCGGCAGCGGCTCTGCCAGCGCTAGCCGGGCAAACCAGCACAGCACCAGGCACAGTCCGCCAAGCCAGTACTCAGTCCGCCGCATGAATCTGTACCTGCTGCGCCAGCTGCATCACCGACTGCACCTTGAGTTTCTGGAAGATGCGCGTCTTGTAAGTGCTGACAGTCTTGTTGCTGATGGCCAGTTGTCGGCCGATATCCAGATTGGACAAACCCTGGGCCAGCAGGCGCGCAATCATCAATTCGCGATTGGACAAGCGGCCGATCGCACCATCCACTGTCGGATCGCCTGCCGAATTCAGGCTCTGCATGGCGGCCTGGGGGAAAAAGGTATAGCCCGCCAAGATCATGTTGGCCGCTTGAAAGATGTCTTCCAGATCCTTGCTTTTGCTGATATAGCCGTGCGCGCCGCATTTCAGGGCGCGTAGCGCGTAAATGTTTTCATTCTTGGCGGACAAGAATAAAACCTTACTCGGCAAATGGGCGGCGCAAACACGCTGCCATACCTCAAAGCCGTCGATATCCGGCAACTCCAGATCCAGAATAATCAAATCGGCTGCCTTCTTTTTTAAAAAGGCCAGGCCATCCATACCATTACCCGTATCCAATAGAACATTAAATTCATTTGCATTATGGAATAAGCCGCGAATGGCGATGCGAATGGCTGGGTGATCGTCGATGATGACAATTGATTTCATGGGTGTCCTGATGCTCATTAGCGGCGAATAATAACAATTCAGAAGTGTTTTTGTCTATTTTAGGAAATTTCATACAAAAATAAAGACAGATCGCATATTTAGTTAAGACTTATCTTGGATACAATAGCCCGCTATGAGTAAGGTGAATTTATGACGAGATTCTTGGTAATTGACGATCACGCGCCACAGCGTTTTCTGATTGCTGATTTGTTACGCACTATCGGTTTTGAAAATATTACCGAGGCCGCCTGCGCCAGCAGCGCCCTGGCAGCAATATGCCAGCCAGCTGCCGAGCCTTTTGATGTACTTATTTGTGACCTGCAAATGCCGGATATGGATGGCATTGGCTTAATCAGAATGCTGGCAGCGCGCGGGGTAAAGCCTGCGGCCCTGATACTGATGAGTTCTTATGATCACCGCATCTTGCAAGCGGCTGAAATGGCAGCCAGGGAGTCACATTGGCAGGTGCTGGGGAGCGTGCAAAAGCCTGTTTCTTGTGAGGATTTGCGCCGGGTGCTGGCTACGGAAGCTGGCTCGGAATTGCCGGAAGGCAGATTGTCTGCACCTGTGTATCTGAATAGTGAGGAGATATGGGACTCTTTATGCAAAGGTCAATTTGTTGCGCATTACCAGCCAAAATTCAATCTGGATACCATGGATTATATCGGTGCCGAATTACTGGCACGCTGTGATCATCCTTATTATGGCTTGCTCACGCCGGCCAGCTTTCAGGAGTTGTTTGATGATCCGGATGCGCTCAGGCAATTGACATGGCAAATGCTGCATCAGGGTTTGAGAGATTTACAACGCTGGCATGCGCAAGGCCTGCGTGTTTCTCTGGCATTCAATCTGGGTTGGCAGTTATTAAAGCAGAGCGATTTTGCGGCAGTGTTGATTGAAGAAACCAGCCGGCGCGGTATTGATCCCGCCAGCATTATCATCGAAGTCACCGAAACCGAAGAGCTATCTGATCTGGCTCAGGTATTGGGCAATATGGCGAGTTTGCGGCTGCATGGTTTTCAATTGGCCTTGGATGACTTTGGTAGTGGCTATGCCAATTTGCAGTTATTAAGCCAGATGCCGCTGACACAGCTCAAGTTGGACCAAAGCCTGTTGCGGGCAGCCAGTCGCGGCCGGGATGGCCTGACCGTACTGGCCGCCGCAGTCGGCATGGCCAAAAGTCTGGCGGTGACCGATGTGGTGCTGGAAGGAATCGAAAGCACGCAGGATCTGGACATTGCCCGTCAATTGGATATCAGCACCGGCCAGGGCTATTTTCTGGCGCGGCCGATGAGTGCACATGAAATCGGAAACCGGTTTTGATGGCTGTCCGGCGGGCAAGGCGGAAAGAGGAAGGAAAGAAATGCGCTTGATCATTCTGATTATCACACTGCTGGCTGCGGGCCTGGCGCAGGCCGGGCCGGTCATCAGCATCGGTGCGTTGTACAACTATATCGATCATGACCGCAGTTCCATCCTGAAGCGGATCTACAACAGCGGCAGCAATACCGCATTTGTCCGGATCACCATCCATGAAGTGGTGTACGACAGCAATGGCAAGCATCGCGAACTGCCCGTCACCCGCGCCGAAGACGGTGCCAGGCTGGAGGGGCTGATTGCCAGTCCCTCACATGTGATCGTCCCGGCATCTTCTGCCAGCAGCGTGCGGCTGCTGCATGTCGGCTCGCGTGAGCGGGAAAGCTATTACCGCGTGCGCTTCGTGCCGGTTTTGCCGCAGAAAAAAGACGAATTCGGGCTGGATGACAAGGCGGCCAATCAATACCAGAACTCGCTGGATGCCGGGGTGAACGTGCTGACTGGCTATGGCGCTTTTCTGATTGTCCGGCCGCATGTCGAGCATTACGACACCGTGCTGGACAGCAAGGATGATGCCTTCGTCGTCAGCAATCGCGGCAACAGCACCATCGTGCTGGAGGCCTTGTACCAGTGCGAGGCCGGCAATGTCTGTACCGATGCGGTAAAGCGCCATGTCTTGCCGCAGGCAAGCTTGCGCCTGGAGCGAACGCCACAGCGGCGTTACCACTTCGAGTTGATAGAGGGGACACGATCCAAGCCCGTATCCCTTCCCTGATGTCGAGCTGTGCTTGGAAACAATATGGAGATGTACATGATGAAGAAATTATTTTTGGCGCTAGCACTGGCGACTGTGTGGGGCAATGCATTGGCGGAAACAAGCAAGTTGCAACTGACGGTGGAAGCGCGTATTCCGTCCGACAATTTTTATGTCACGCCAGTTAGCGGCTGGGGCGGTCAGGTGCAGAACATGACCTGGCAGCCCGGCACCAGCAACCTGGAGCCTTTGCAAAAAACGCTGGAAATGAAGAGCACGCTGGGCCCGATCCAGGGCTATCTGGAAGAAGCCGCCATCCTGTACAGCAGCAATGGCCAGAACGCCATCCCGCTGAACGTGAAAGTGGCGGACAAGAAGCTGGAAGTGGGCAGTACCAGCAAGGTGGAAGTGATGTCGGCCACCAATGCGGCAGTCAGCAAGCGGGTAACCCTGGCGCTGGAACCGGTAAAACCCAGCAATGGTTATCAGGCCGGCCAGTACAACGCAGTGGTCAACATGATGTTTGAGAGCGTGGCACCGGGCGGCTGATTTGTCGGCGGTAGCGCCGTTTTCTTTTTTTCATTCGATGGTTTTGGCGCGCCGTCCGGCGTGCCTTTTTTAACTTCCGAGACCGATGTTGCATACCAATACACTGTTGGCGGCCTGGCTGCTGGTCAGTGGTGTGGCGACAGCAGGTACTACTGTGCTGACACCCTCCCTGCAGCAGCAGGCAGAAGATATTCCCGCAGAATTCGCCGATCGATTGTTTACCAGCCCGCAAGCCAGCCGCGTCGAACTCAATGGCGCATTCCTGGGGGATGCCTTGCTGGCGCTCAGCCGCGACGGCCGCGTGCAGTTGCTGCAGTTCAGCGATGCTGGCCCGCAAGGGCAGACCACGCTGCAGACAGTCTGGCAACACTATCTGAGCGAAGCCAAGCCGCTGGGTGACTGCAAGACCGACTGCCCGCGTGGCTTGCTCGGCATGCATTACAGCGTGGAAAACGCCACGCTCTACCTGCTGAGTCAGCATGCCGAAAGCCATGAGCAGGCCGGGGCTTATATCCTGCCGCCCGCGGCGGGCAGCCAGGGCATGATTGCACGCAGCCAGTTGAACCTGGCGGGTGCACAGCAGGGCGGGGCAGGTGGACGCTACGCACTGGACGTGAGCGGCAGCCTGGGCAACTGGACCAGTCACGGCGGCGCACTACTCAGCCGCAGCAGCGGCATGGATGCCGGCTGGCGTCACGCGCTGACTCAGCTGTATGCCCAGCGTGAATATGCGGGCAACTATGTGCGGCTGGGTTATTTCACCCCGGACAACCAACAGATGGTGTTGCTGCCACGCCCGCTGGCTGGCAGTGGCAGCACCACCCTGGGTGTGATGGCAGGCAGTTCCGCCACGCTCAGGAGTAGTCACGATTTCTCCAGCAGCTATCCGATTTATGTCACCGCCAACCGTGACGGCATGGTGGAAGTGCTGCGCAATGGCGTGCTGCTGCATAGCCAGCCGGTCAGCTCCGGTTTGCAACTGGTCAACACCCGCAGCCTGCCCGAGGGGGTGTATCAGGTAGAAGTCAGGCTATTGCAGGACGGCGTGCTGCACAGCACGCAAAGCGAATGGATTTACAAATCGCCCAGCTGGGGCAGTGCCGAACAGCGCTGGCGCTACAACCTGTTTGCCGGCCAGCAGCGCAAGTTGCTGGATAATTTTGACGGCAGCGACGCCGGTGAGCCGGTCTGGGGCGGCAATCTCAATTACCTGGTACTGCCGCAACTGGTGGCCGGCATCAATGTGGCGCGCACCGGACAGCACGGCGGCCATGGCGCATCGGTGGCGGTGGATTTCACCAGCGACAGCAAGCTGATTGCCAACTGGCTGCACAGCGGGCAGGCCGGTAATCAGGCAGATCTGCAATGGTATGGCGGTTTTGGTGACGGCAGCGTGCTGCTGGGGCTGAGCCAGTGGCGGCAAAGCCTGCCCGATGGCGGCAGCCAGCCGGTGCGTACCGTCAACCTGACCTGGCAGCAGCAACTGGGCCGGGGCGACAGCCTGTCGGCCCGGCTCAGTCATGGCAATGGCCAGGGCCAGGGTGTGGGGCTGGATCTGGGCCTGAGCCGGCGCCACAAGCTGTGGGGTAGCGATCTGGTGTCCCGGCTGTCGATGTTCGACCGCCCCTATGGCGGCATGGGCGGGCAGCGCAGCCGTGGCATCGAGCTGTCGTTGAACCTGGATTTTGCCAGTGAGGGCCGCAGCTTCAGCGCCACCCTGGGAAGCCGCAACGGGGGCGGCAGCAATCGCGAGCAATATGCCGGCCTTACCTTGCGCCAGCGTCAGGAGGCATCGTGGCTGCAGCAATATGGCATAGGGCTGAATGCCGATCGTTACGGCCTGGGTGTCACTGGTGATGTGCAATGGCGGCATGCGCTGGCACAAGGCGATGCCTATCTGGCACGCGCCGCGCAAGGCGGCCGTTTCAGTGGCGGCGTCAACGTGGAAAGCACCCTGGCACTGAATGGCCAGGCGGTGGCGCTGTCGGCCGACGGGGTGTCCAGTGCAGTCGATACCGCAGTCATTGTGGATGTGGCATCGGACATCCCGGAGTTGACCCTGCATGCAGAAGACAGCAGCGGCGGGCACTACACCTTGCATCGCGGACGCAATCTGCTGCCGGCCTCGCCTTATCGCCCAGGCAAGTTCAGCTTCTATTTCGCCGAGCGCGACGCCACGGCCGCCAGCATCAGCCCGGCCCAGTCTAGCTATCACCTCAACAAGGGCGGCGTGGATTACGTGGTGGTGAATGTGCGCAAGATCGTCACCCTGGCCGGTCGCCTGCAAGGGGCCGATGGCCGTCCGCTGGCCGGTGCGGCCGTCATCAACCATGCCGGGCGCACCATGAGCGACAGCGATGGCTTCTTTAGCGTGGATGTCAGTGCCAGCCAGCCAGAACTGGAAATCAAGCTGAACGGCCAGCGCCAGTGCCTGTTCAAGCTGGCGGGCAATCCGCCGGCCAAAGCACAGGATGTACAGTTTGTCGGCGATATCCGCTGCGCGCCCTTGCTGGCTCAGCACGCAACAGATAGCGCCAGCCTGCCGCCTGCCAGCCGCCCCGGCCCGCTGTTATAAAACAAGACCCGGCTGGCAGCCTCCCAGCCGGGCGCGGCAGGCTTGCGCAGTAGCGCCTGCCATCCTCCGGTTTGCTGATAAGTAACGCAGTTTTCCTTGTTTCCACTGGCCAGGCCGGCCGATTACAGTAAGAGCGGCTAACAAAATAGCGTAGCGCCCCTGGGGCAAGGCGGCGCTACGCCGCCGCAGGGTTTTTGTTAGCCGCACTAAGCCCATACCGCAATCACACTGAACAGGAAGCAATATGACACTGCGACTTGGCGATATCGCCCCCGACTTCAGCCAGCAATCCACGGCGGGTGAGCTGAATTTCCACGCCTGGAAGGGCGACAGCTGGGCTGTACTGTTTTCCCACCCGGCCGATTACACCCCGGTGTGCACGACCGAACTGGGGGTGGCCGCCAAGCTGAAGCAGGAATTCAGCCAGCGCAATGTCAAGGTGTTGGCCTTGTCGGTCGATCCGGTAGAGGCCCACCACGGCTGGATTGCCGACATCAACGACACCCAGCAGGCCAATGTGAATTTTCCCATCATTGCCGACGCTGACCGCAAGGTGTCCGAGGCTTACGATCTGATTCACCCCAATGCCAGCAGCACCCATACCGTGCGTTCGCTGTTCATTATCGACCCGTCGCACAAGGTGAGGCTGATCATTACCTATCCGGCCAGCACCGGTCGTAACTTCCGCGAGATCCTGCGGGTGATCGACTCGCTGCAGCTGACCGACAAACACAGTGTTGCCACGCCAGCCAACTGGGAACAGGGGCAGGAAGTGGTGATCGTGCCGTCGCTGCAGGATGAGGCGCTGATCCGCCAGAAATTCCCTCAGGGTTATCGTGCGGTCAGGCCCTATTTGCGCCTGACGCCACAGCCGGTTTAGCGCCGCTTGCAATAATTCGCTGCGCTCCCTGCTCAAGGTCGGCCAATGCCGACAAGCCGGGAGGGGGCGTAGCGAAGTCGAATTTGTTGTTGTCCTGAGTTGTCTTGAGTTGTCTCTGTTTCTCCTTCTTGCATGTCTCTTCTTCAGCCGGATCTTGCGATCCGGCATTTTTTTGCCTGCCTTGCGCGGCTTCTTTAGCGAAATTTTTGCTAACCAGAGCATTTTTTATTGCTTATCGATATAAAAAAGCTCTGTTACCGTGGTTTTATCAGCCGCTGCGGCCAAACCCACGAGAAAGACCACCCCATGAGCATTCAATCCATTAATGTCCGCAACCAGTTCAAAGGCGTAATCAAGGAAATCCTGGAAGGGCCGGACCGCCTCCGGCATTGTCACCTCGGTGATTACCACCCGTTCGGTGCGCGAGCTGCAATTGAAGGTTGGCTCGCCGGTGGTGGCCTTCGTCAAGTCCACTGAAGTGTCGATTGCCACGCTGGCCTGAGGAGGTGCGCATGAGCTCGCAACTGTCAGTGCAAGCCCTGGATCAGCTGTTTGTCCAGGCAAGATCGACGCATCATTTTCAACCAAGGCCGGTGAGCGAAGACACCATTCGCCAGCTGTACGCGCTGCTGAAATGGGGGCCGACCGCCTTTAATGGCCAGCCGGGCCGTTATCTGTTCATTCACAGTGCCGAGGCAAGGCAAAAGCTGCTGCCCGCGCTGTCTTCCGGCAACCGCGACAAGACCGCCGCCGCACCGCTCACCGTGGTGCTGGCTTACGACCCGGCTTTTCATCAGCATCTGCCCGGGCAGTTTCCGGCTTATGACGCCAAGGGTTTCTATGATGGCCTGCCGCAATTGCTGGAACCGCATGCGCGGCTCAATGCCAGCCTGCAAGCGGCGTATCTGATTCTGGCTGCCCGTGCACTGGGGCTGGACGCCGGGCCGATGGCAGGGTTTGATGCGGCGGCGGTCGATGCGGCCTTCTTCCCTGACGGGCAGTGGCGCAGCCTGTTGCTGCTTAACCTGGGCTATGGTGTGCGCGACGGTCAGCCGCCGCGCGGTCCTCGGCTGGAGTTTGAACAGGCTGCTGCCATCGTTTGACCGCATCACCCTTGTCAGTCAGCTCGCCGCCCATGCGCATGCATTGGCGGCTTTTGTCGTAATTTGCCGTTATTTATCTGAATTTAAGATATAAAACGGCGATTTTCTTGGTTTGTCGATTCATGCCGGATGGTTAGTCTGTCCCCTGAATGTGCTGCCCACCCACTTGCGGCAGCCACCATCAGGGAGTCTGCAATGCAGTCATCAACAATCAAATTTTCACGCTGGGGCGGTGTGCTGGCCACGCTGTTGCTGGCTGTCAGTACGCTGGCCGTGGCCGGTTCCAACGGCATCAAGGTGGGGGTGTCATCCACCCCGCAAATCGAATCGCTGCAGATTGCAGTAAAGGAAGCCAAGGCCCAGGGGCTGAATGTGGAGCTGGTCGAGTTTTCCGACTGGAACACCCCCAATGCCGCACTGGCCAATGGCGATATCGATGTCAATTATTTCCAGCACATTCCCTTCCTGGAAAACGCCAAGAAGCAGGGCGGTTATGACTTCGTACCGATTGCTCCCGGCACCATCATGAAAATCGGCCTGTATTCGCACAAATGGAAATCCTTTGCCCAGATTCCGGTGGGCGGCAAGGTGGCCATTGCCGGCGATCCGGTGAATGGTGGTCGTGGCTTGCTGCTGCTGGAAAAAGCCGGGCTGATCAAGCTCAAGCCTGGCCTGGGTTACAAGGCCACCATCCAGGACATCGTGGCCAATCCGCGCAAACTGCAGATCGTACAGCTGGAAGCCTCGCAACTGGCGCGCTCGCTGGATGACGTTGATCTGGCGCAGGGCTATCCGTCCTTCCTCAAGCAGGCGGGCGACAACCCGGACAATGCCTTGCTGTTTGACGGGCTGGAAAACAAGATTTACGCCCTGCAATGGGTGGTGCGCAAACAGGATGTGAACAATGCGCAAATCCGCCGCTTCATTGCCATCTATCAGCAATCAAGGCAGGTGCGTGCCTCGCTGGACAAGGTGTTCGGCAAGTTGTACGCCCCGGCCTGGCTGTAAGGAAGCTGGCATGAATGCACGGGCAGATATTGCAGTGAGCACCCCACCGGCTGCCGCAGCAGCGGAGGCTGAAGTACTGGTGGAGTTTCAGCAGGTGAGCCGTCGGTTCCAGGCGGGCGGACGCAGCGTACAGGCCTTGCAGGAGGTGGAGTTCGGCATCCGGCGCGGCGAAATCTTCGGCATCATCGGCCGTAGCGGCGCAGGCAAGTCTACCCTGTTGCGCAGCATCAACCGGCTGGAATCACCCAGCAGTGGACGTGTACTGGTGGGCGGACGTGACCTGTCCGGATTGAACGAAGCCCAACTGGCACAGGCGCGGCGTGGCATCGGCATGATTTTCCAGCATTTCAACCTCCTGTCCTCGCGCACGGTGGCGCAGAACATCGGCCTGCCGCTGAAGATTGCCGGGCTGGCCCCTTCGGAGATAGAGCAGCGTGTGGACGAACTGCTGCACCTGGTCGGGCTGGAGGGCAAGCGCGATGTCTACCCGGCACGGCTGTCCGGCGGGCAGAAGCAGCGGGTGGGTATTGCCCGCGCGCTGGCGCACCGGCCGGACATCCTGCTGTGTGACGAGGCCACCTCGGCGCTGGACCCGGAAACCACCCAGTCCATCCTGGCGCTGTTGCGTGACATCAACCGCCAGCTGAATGTCACCGTGGTGCTGATTACCCATGAAATGGCAGTGATCCGCGAAATCTGCGACCGCGTGGCGGTACTCGAGGCAGGGCAGGTGGTGGAGCTGGGCCCGGTATGGCAGGTGTTTGGTGCACCGCAGGCCGACGCTACCCGCGCCTTGCTGGCATCGCTGGTGCACGAGCTGCCGCCTGATGTGCAGGGGCGCATTGCCAGCGAGCCGGCCACGGCCCAGTCCGAACTGCTGCTGGATGTGCGGCTGGACGGGGTCAGCGGGCAAGACCCGGCGCTGGGGCCACTGGTCAGCGCCCTGGGGCCGGCCACCCGCCTGCTGCATGGCGGTGTGGAACGGATACAGGGCCGGGCGCAGGGCCGGCTGGTGCTGGCGTGCGCACCGCAGTCACGCAATCGTCTGGGCGATCTGGCCCGTCAGCTGGCCGTGCCGGTCGGCAATATTCGCATCCTGGGGTATCTGGACCATGCCTGATTTTGTTGATTTGTATCTCACGGCCACCTGGCAAACCCTGCAGATGGTCAGCGTGTCGGCGCTGGTATCGGCCTTGTTCGGGCTGGCGCTGGCCTTGCTGCTGGTCACCACCGGTCCGGGCGATCTGTATGCCCGGCCCTGGCTCAACCGTGGGGTGGGCAGCGTGGTCAATGTGTTCCGCTCGGTGCCTTTCATCATTTTGCTGGTGGTCTTGCTGCCGTTCACCCGGCTGGTGGTGGGCAGCACCATTGGCGTGTGGGCCGCGGCGGTGCCCTTGTCGGTGGCCGGTATTCCGTTCTTTGCCCGCATCGCCGAAGTCAGCCTGCGCGAGGTGGACCGTGGCCTGATCGAAGCGGTACAGGCCATGGGCGGCCGCCGCCGTGACGTGCTGTGGCAAGTGCTGCTGCCGGAGGCGCTGCCCGGCATCGTGTCCGGCCTCACCATCACCCTGGTGGCGATGATCGGCTCCTCGGCCATGGCCGGGGCGGTGGGGGCCGGCGGGCTGGGGGATGTGGCCATTCGTTATGGTTATCAGCGTTTCGACACCCAGGTGATGGTGTCGGTATTGCTTGGCCTGATCGTGCTGGTCAGCGTGGTGCAGACCGTGGGCGATGCCCTGGCACGCCGGCTGAACCATCGTCAATGAAACAGGAGTTGTCATGAGTCATCAAGCATTGTTCCAGGAGGCGGCACTGATCCGCAGTGATGCCGAGGCGCTGGAAGTGGCCCGCCGGCTGGCGGCACAGTTTGCTCAGGAGGCCGGGTTGCGTGATCGCGAGCGGCGTTTGCCCTGGGCCGAGCTGGCACAGTATTCGGCCAGCGGCCTGGGTGGCATCACCGTGCCCAAGTCGCATGGCGGGGCCGGCGTCAGCCTGCTGACGCTGTCGCAGGTGTTCCGCATCCTGTGCGCGGCCGACCCCTCGCTGGGGCAGATTCCGCAGAATCACTTTGCCGTGCTGGAGGTGTTCCGCCTGCTGGCCACGCCGGCGCAGCTGCGCTTCATCTATAGCGAAGTGCTGTCCGGGCGGCGGCTGGGCAATGCCGGGCCGGAAAAAGGCCAGCAGTCCATGCTGCAACTGAGCACCCGGCTACAGCGCGGCACGGACGGGCTGCGGCTGAGCGGCCAGCGCTTTTACTCCACGGGTGCCCTGTTTGCCGACTGGATTCCCACCCGTGCCAAGGATGAGTCTGGGCTGACGGTGCAGGTGCTGGTGCCGCGCCATGCGCCGGGTGTTGAAGTCATCGACGACTGGTCGTCGTTCGGCCAGCGCACCACGGCCAGCGGCTCGGTGCGTTTCGACCAGGTGCTGGTGGACGAAGCGCATATCCTGCCGGTATGGCAGCTGGCCGACCGGCCAAACCTCACTGGGCCGGTTTCCCAGCTGATCCAGGCGTCGATCGATGCCGGCATTGCCGAGGCAGCCCTGCGCGATGCCATCCTGTTCGTGCGCGAACATGCCCGTCCCTGGCTGGACTCCGGGGTGGAGCGGGCCAGTGACGACCCCTTTGTCATCCATGTCATCGGCCGGTTGCAGATCGATCTGCATGCGGCACAGGAGGTCCTGGACAATGCCGCGCGCACGCTGGACCGACTGCTGGCGGGTGACATCAGCGATGCCATCAGTGCCGAGGCATCCGTTGCCGTGGCCGAGGCCAAGGTGCTGACCACCGAAATCGCCCTGCAAGCCAGTGAAAAGCTGTTCGAACTGGCCGGTTCGTCCGCCACCCGTGCGCGCCACCAGCTGGATCGTCACTGGCGCAATGCCCGGGTGCATACCCTGCACGATCCGGTGCGCTGGAAATACCACGCCATCGGCCAATACCACCTTAACGGCGCCTTTCCCGCGCGCCATCAATGGAATTGAAAGGAGAATCATCCATGAGCGCACCGGCCGTTTTGGATATCAGCCAACGACAAGCCCATCGCATTGGCAACGATGAGGAAGCCTTGCAACTGGCGCGGCGCCTGGCTGCTGATTTCGCCCCTGATGCGGCGCGGCGCGACCGCGAGCGCATCCTGCCGTGGGCAGAACTGGAAAGTTTCAGCCAGAGTGGCCTGTGGGGCATTACCGTGCCGCGTGAGTTCGGCGGTGCTGGCGTGTCCCATGTCACGCTGGCCGAAGTGATCGCCACCATCAGTGCCGCCGATGGTTCGCTGGCGCAAATTCCGCAAAACCACTACTACGCGCTGGAAGTGCTGCGCGTGGGCGGCAGCACGGCGCAAAAGCGCTTTTTCTACGGCCTGGCGCTGGAGGGCGTGCGTTTCGGCAATGCGCTGGCCGAAATCGGCCACAAGGATTACCAGCGCCGCACTCGGCTGACGCCGGAGGGCAAGGGCTATCGCGTCAGCGGGCAGAAGTTTTATTGCACCGGGGCCTTGTATGCGCAGTGGATTCCCACCCTGGTGGTGGATGACAACCAGGACAGCTATCTGGCCTTCATCCCGCGCCACAGTGATGGTGTGGAAATCACCGACGACTGGGATGGCTTTGGCCAGCGCGTGACTGGCAGCGGCTCGGTCAGCTTCAGCCAGGTGTGGGTGGAGCCGGAGTGGATCGTGCCGTTCAAGGCCTCGTTTGACCGCCCCACCTCCATTGGCCCCTTTGCCCAGCTGCTGCACTGCGCCATCGACAGCGGTCAGGCACGCGGGGCCTATCAGGAAACCCTGCACTATGTGCGTGAGCATGCGCGGCCATGGATAGATGCCGGCGTGGACAAGGCCAGCCGCGACCCCTTGCTGCTGGAGCGGGTGGGCAATGTGCAAGTGCGGCTGCGGGCGGCGGATGCCTTGCTGTACCGGGCTGGCCGCGTGCTGGATGCACTGCAACAGCAGGCTTTCCCCGATGCGCGCAGCGTGGCCGAGGCCTCGGTGGCGGTGGCCGAAGCCAAGGTGTTGACTACCGAAGTGGCACTGCTGGCCGGCAATCAGCTGTTCGAGCTGTCTGGCACCAGCGCCACGCTGGGCGAGCGCAATCTCGACCGCTACTGGCGCAATGCCCGCGTGCACACCCTGCATGATCCGGTGCGCTGGAAGTTCTTCGCCGTCGGCAACTATGTGCTGAACGATGTCTTGCCGCCGCGCCACGGAGCCTTGTGACATGAGCAAAAAACAGATTCTGCTCAATGCCTTCAACATGAACTGCGTCGGCCACATCAACCATGGCCTGTGGGCGCATCCACGTGACAACTCGGTGGACTACAACACGCTGGGCTACTGGACTGATCTGGCCAAAACCCTGGAGCGCGGCCTGTTCGACGGCCTGTTCATCGCCGACATCATCGGTGTCTACGATGTGTATCAGCAGTCGATAGACCTGACCGCGCGCGAAGCCATCCAGCTGCCGGTCAATGACCCCTTGCTGCTGGTGCCGGCCATGGCCGCGGTGACCCAGCATCTGGGCTTTGGCGTCACGGCCAATCTCAGCTACGAGCCGCCTTATCTGTTCGCCCGTCGCATGTCCACGCTGGATCACCTCACCGGCGGCCGTGCCGGCTGGAATATCGTCACCGGCTATCTGGACAGCGGGGCGCGTGCCATGGGCCTGCTGACCCAGGACGAACACGACCAGCGCTACGACCGCGCCGACGATTACCTGACGCTGCTGTACAAGCTGTGGGAAGGCAGTTGGGAAGACGAGGCGGTACGACGCGACAAGGCGGCGCGGGTGTTTGCCGATGCCAGCCGTATCCACCGCATCAATCATCAGGGGCCGTTCTACCAGCTGGACGGCTACCACCTGAGCGAGCC
Organism: Aquitalea sp. FJL05; assembly: GCF_003852595.1. NCBI lineage: Bacteria > Pseudomonadati > Pseudomonadota > Betaproteobacteria > Neisseriales > Chromobacteriaceae > Aquitalea > Aquitalea sp. FJL05. The sequence goes on along the minus strand of NZ_QAJS01000001.1, from coordinate 156,849 downwards.
GTCACGCCAGCGCACGCCGGTGCTGTTTCAGGCTGGCAGCTCGGAGCGTGGCCAGCAGTTTGCCGCCCGCCACGCCGAAGGCATTTTCATCGCAGCCCAGGACAAGGACAAAACCCGCCAGCTGGTGCAGGACATCCGCCGTCAGGCGGTGGCCGCCGGCCGCCGCGCCGAGGATGTGAAAATCTTCATCGGCATCGCGGCGGTGGTGGGCCAGACCCAGGCCGAGGCGCAGGACAAGTTTGACGACTACTGGCAGTACGCCAGCCCGGAGGCGGGTCTCGCCCACTTTGCCAGCAGCATCGGCGTGGACTTCAGCCGCTATGGCCTGGACGACCCCATTGAATACGGTGGCAGCAATGCCATCCAGTCCGCAGCCAAAACTGCCGCCGCCAACCAGCTGACGCGGCGCAAGTTGCTGGAGCGCTTCCGTCTGGGCAGCCGCTATCCGACGCTGGTGGGGGATGCCGCCAGCGTGGCCGACGAGCTGGAAAGCTGGGTCAACGATGTGGGCGTGGACGGCTTCAACCTGACCCGCACGGTTACGCCGGAAAGCTACGAAGACTTTATCGATCTGGTGATCCCGGAGCTGCAAAACCGTGGCAGTTACAAGACCGCTTACGCTGAAGGCAGCCTGCGCCACAAGCTGTTTGCCGAGGGCGACCGCTTGCCGGCGCGCCATGCTGCGGCAGGCTACCGGCCACGCTGAAGCGCCCAAAAATCAAAACAACATCACACACTCAAGGGAAAATCATGAAGCATCACCAGAAAAAACTGGGCGCGCTGGCGCTGGTCGGCCTGCTGCTGGCCCATGGCTCACTGGCGGCGGCACTGAAAATTGGCGTCACGCCCGGCGCTTATGCCGATTCGGTACAGGTGGCCGCGCAGGAGGCCAGAAAGCAGGGGCTGGAAGTCGATGTGGTGGAGTTCTCCGACTGGACCACGCCCAATGTGGCGCTGGCCAGCAAGGATCTGGACGCCAATTACTTCCAGCATCAGGCGTTTCTGGACAATGTGATCAAGACCCAGGGTTTTCACTTCCGCCCGGTTGGGGTGGGCATCCTGGCCAATGTCGGCTTGTATTCCAGCCGCATCAAACAATTTGGTGAGTTGAAAACTGGTGCCAAGGTGGCCATTGCCAGCGACCCCATCAATCAGGGCCGTGGCTTGCTGTTGCTGCAAAAGGCCGGCCTGATCAAATTGCGTGAGGGGGTGGGCGCGCGCGGCAGGCTGGGTGATATCACCAGCAACCCGAAAAAGCTGGAGTTTGTCGAGGTGGAAGGGCCGCAGCTGGTGCGGGTGGTGAATGATGTCGATCTGGCGCAGGGCTACCCGCACTTCATCGTGGCGGCGCATGCCTTCGACCCCGGCAGTGCGCTGATTTTCTCCGGCAAGGACGACGAGCAATACGCCCTGCGCTTTGTCGCCCGTGATGACAATGCCCGCGATCCGCGCTTGCTGAAATTTGTGCAGATCTACCAGAACTCGCCGGCGGTGAAGGCGCAGATTCGCAAGTCCTATGCCAATAACGACAAGCTCTACAGCCTGGCCTGGCTGAAGTGAGCCGCCGCTGGCCGGCAGCAGATGGTGCCGGCCAGTATTCAGCGGCGTTCGATGCGCAGCTGGTAGCGGAAACGGTCGGCGCGGTAGCGGATGAAATCCAGTTCCAGCGGGCTGCCGTCCGCGCCCCAGGTCATGCGTTGCAAGGCCAGCAGCGGCGAGGCGGGCGGCACTTCCAGCAAGCCGGCTTCTTCCGGCGTGGCCAGCGCGGCTTCAATGCCGAGGTCGGCATGGCCCAGTGGCTGGCCATAGTCATTTTCCAGAATGTGAAACACATCGCGGGTGACCAGGTCTTCACGCGCCAGGCGCTGGCCCAGCTCCTGGGTGAAGTAACTGATATCCAGCGATACCGGCAGCCGCTCCAGATAACGCAGGCGGCGCAGCTCCACCATGGGCGCGCCCACCGCTACGCCAAACACCTGAGCCACCAGCTCGCTGGCGGGCAGGCTGTTCAGGCTCAGTACCCGGTTGCAGGCGGCGTAGCCCTGGCTATGCATGGCTTCGGCAAAGCCTTGTAGCCGGGTCAGCGTCTGGGTGGGCTTGTTCTTGGCGACATAGCAGCCCTTGCCGGCAATGCGGAAGATCATGCCTTCCTGTTCCAGGGTTCCCAGTGCATGGCGCACGGTAATGCGGCTCACACCAAAGCTTTCCATCAGCTGTTTTTCCGAGGGCAGTTTGTCGTGCTGATCGTAATGGCCGCTGAGAATCTGGCTGCGCAGGCTGTCGCGGATACGGGCATACAGGGCTTGGGGGGCGTTCAGGGTGGACATGGTGACAGTGGGGCTGATGCAGTGATGAACTGCAGCGAGTATAAGCCCGAAACCCTGCCAACCTGTCATGACAGGTTATGACTTAAAGTGATTTGCTTTGCTGATTTCCTTGGTTCTGTGTGGACAGGCGGCTGTCTAGAATCAGCCTCATCATTTTCACCGTGGCCTGCCAGCCGCATCGCCCACGGTGTTTCGCACAACCGCCAGCAAAGGAAGCACCATGAGTCTCGATATCTTCTGGTTTCTGCCCACCTCGGGGGATACCCGTTATCTGGGGCAGTCCGGTTCGGGCCGCGCCGTCAGCAACGAATACCTGCGGCAGATTGCCGTGGCGGCGGACAGTCTGGGTTACGACGGCATTCTCATTCCCACGGGCAGCGGCTGCCTGGACCCGTGGGTGACCGCCTCCAGTCTGGTGCCGGTCACCAGCCGGCTGAAGCTGCTGGTGGCCTTGCGCACCGCGCTGACCAAGCCCACCGCCGCCGCCCGCATGGCCGCCACGCTGGAGCAGGCCAGCAATGGCCGCCTGCTGCTGAATGTGGTGGCCGGCGGTGATTCGGCCGAACTGGCTGCCGATGGCATCTTCCTGGATCACGACCAGCGCTACGAGGAAGCCAGCGAATTCCTGCACATCTGGAAGCGCCTGCTGGCCGGGGAAACCGTCAACTACGCCGGCAAATATCACACGGTAGAAAACGCGCAGAATTTCTTTGAGCCGGTGCAGAAACCGGCCCCGCCGCTGTACTTTGGTGGCTCGTCCAGTGCTGCGCATGATCTGGCAGCCGAGCACGTGGAAGCCTACCTCACCTGGGGCGAACCACCGGCAGCCGTGGCCGAGAAGATTACCGATGTACGCGCCCGTGCCGCCAAGCTGGGCCGCACCGTGCGCTTTGGCGTGCGCCTGCATGTGATCGTGCGTGAAACCACCGAGCAAGCCTGGGCGGCGGCCAATGCGCTGATCAGTCATCTGGATGACGAGGTGATTGCCAAGGTGCAGCAGCGTTTTGCCGCCATGGATTCCGAAGGCCAGCGCCGCATGGCCGCCCTGCACGGTGGCAAGCGCGACCAGCTGGAAGTCAGCCCCAATCTGTGGGCCGGTGTCGGCCTGGTGCGTGGTGGTGCCGGCACCGCACTGGTGGGCGATGCGCAAACCGTGGCGGCGCGGCTGAAGGAATATGCCGACCTGGGCGTGGACAGCTTTGTCCTGTCCGGCTACCCGCATCTGGAAGAAGCCTACCGCTTTGCCGAACTGGTATTCCCGCTGTTGCCGGGCAAGCGCTGGGTGTATGGCGATGACCGGGTGCAGACCGGCGGGCCGTTTGATGCCAGCACCGTGGTGAAGAAACCCGTGGCCGAGACGGAGGCCGCATGAGGGCGATCGATATGCGCTGCAGGCCGGCCTTCCTGCACGATTTCTTCGGGGCCTCACCCGGCACCCAAGCTTACGAGGCGGCACGCTGGCTTAACCGGCGCGTGGGCTCGCGTGACGACCAGCACTTTGTCAACTCGCTGACCCAGCAGGGTTTTCTGGATGAAGTGGCCAGCGCCGGCCTCAGCCACGCCGTGGTGGTGGGGCGGCATACGCCGGGCCAGCAGCTGCCCAATGACACCATTCACCAGATCGTGCATGGCCATGAGCGCCTGCTGGGCATTGCCGGGGTGGACCCGGCCTTGCAGGGCGAGCAGGCGGCGGTAGCCGAGGCCGAGCGTGCCATCCGCCAGCTGGGCCTGTCCGGCATCGATATCGAACCGGGCTTTGGCGTGCCGGCACGGCAGCCGGACGATGCGGTGTACTACCCCATCTACGAAACCTGCGCGGCGCTGGGCGTGCCGGTCTGCCTGATGTCCGGCCCCACCACGCCGGACCCGCGTTATAACGACCCCTCCGGTTTGGCCAAGGTGGCGGCGGATTTTCCGCAGCTGCCCATCGTTTGCTACCACGGCTACTGGCCACGGGTGGCGGAAGTCATCGCCATCGCCTTTCGCCATGAAAACGTATTGCTGGTGCCGGACATGTACCAGTTTTTGCCGGGCAGCCAGCTGTATATCGATGCGGCCAATGGCTTCATGGCCGAGCAGCTGCTGTTTGGCTCGTCCTATCCATTCCGCCCCATTCGCCAGTCGATTGATGATCTGCATGGCCTGGGCCTGCGGCCCGATGTGCTGGACAAGGTGCTGTACGGCAATGCCGCGCGCCTGTTTGACCTTTAAGGACGGCTAACAAAAAACCTGCTGCGGCATTGCGCCTCCTGGCCGGACTTTTTGTTCGGTCTGCGGCGGTGTGCCTTGCCGCAGGGACGCTACGCCATTTTGTTGGCCGCTTTAAAGCCGGATATCCATACTGCAAACAATAAGGAAACGTGATGCAACACTTCAACCCCACCCGCCGCCGTTTGCTGAGCCTGCTGGCGGCAGCTGGCCTGGCGCTGTCCACCCTGTCGGCCAGCGCACTGGCTGCCGGCAGCGACACCCTGAATATCGGTTATCAGAAATACGGCACGCTGGTGCTGCTCAAGGCGCAGGGCACGCTGGAAAAACGCCTGGCCCCGCTGGGCATCAAGGTGAAATGGGCCGAATTCCCCGGTGGCCCGCAACTGCTCGAGGCGCTGAATGTGGGCAGCGTGGACCTGGGCACCACCGGCGAAACGCCGCCCATCTTTGCCCAGGCGGCGGGGGCCGACCTGCTGTATCTGGCCAATGAACCGGCCGCGCCGCAAGGCGAAGGCATCGTGGTGAGCAAGGACTCGGCCATCCGCAGTGTGAAAGACCTCAAGGGCAAGCGCGTGGCGCTGAACAAGGGGTCCAATGTGCACTATCTGCTGGTGCGTGCGCTGGAAAAGGCCGGCCTCAAATATGAGGATATCACCCCGGTATTCCTTAATCCGGCCGATGGCCGCGCGGCCTTCCAGCAAGGCAGTGTGGACGCCTGGGTGATCTGGGACCCGTTCTTTGCTGCGGCGGAAAAACAGCTGGGTGCCCGCCTGCTGGCCGATGGCAAGGGCATCGTCAACAACACCCAGTTTTATCTGGGGCGCAAGCCTTATGTAGCCAGCAATCCCAAGGTGATCAAGGTGGTGCTGGAAGAGCTGCAACGGCTGGATTCCTGGGGCAAGAGCCATATTCCGGAAGTAGCGGCCGAGCTATCCAGCCAGATCGGCCTGGACAAGGACATCGTGCAGGTGGCTGCGCAACGCTCCGGCTACGGGGTGAAACTGCTGGATGGCAAGGTGGTGGCCGAGCAGCAGCGCATTGCCGATACCTTTTTCAAGCTCAAGCTGGTTCCCAAGCCGCTGGTGGTGAAGGATATCGTGTGGGACGGCAAATAAGCGCAGCCAAGTAAATGGCCTAGCCCCCTGGGGCAAGGCGCAGCGCCACCGCAGTTTTTGTTAGCGGCCCGGGATGCCGCCTGAGCGGACTGTTGGTGGTTTGATGGAGGCCGGCATTGCGCGTGCAATGCCGGCTTTTTGTCGTGGTGCAGGATGATACGCTGCCGGTATCGGCAGTATGTAAAAAATGCTGAAAGCATCACTAATAGATAGTGCTATATATCTGGCATTTTTCCCGTCAACGGCAGCGATTTTTCCTTATTTATCGCCGATATATTCGTTATTTTATGGACGAAAACACCCGAATGGCATGATACTGCTGAGGTGTACAGCAGTCTGTGTCACGGCGCAGATTGCTGCAGTAAAAATCAAATGGTTGTATACCGGGCAGGAAAAATAGTTGGACGCCAAAATCCCCAATATCGAGGCCATGCTGGATCTGGCATTTCAATTGGTGCTGTGCCAGTTGGAGGCGGATATTTTCCGTGCCAAGCAGGACATCCGGGAGATGGTCGTGCCTATCAAGATATTGCTGTTGAAGGATATTGAAGAAGATACCCAACCCTGCACGCTGGATGATTTCTGAGCCGGCGTGATTGCACCGCGCGCCTGCTGCCTGGCAGGCGCATCCTGCCGGACCCATTGCCCAATGGCCGCCGTCACTTTGCCAGCCGTCTGAGCTAAAACGCCAGTGCTGGCCATCTCGTCTTGTCCTGATGTAAGAAGCTGTTCAAAGTCTCGGCAGACTATGCACACCTTCTAAAACCTGGCAGCTGCCACTTCCCGGCGGAATCCTGTCCTCTACCTTGCTTCTTATCTGCTACAGCCAAGGTGCCAGCCTGCCGGTTCCTTGCCGATTCCTGTACAAACACCCGCCATGCGCACGGCCACGGCCTGTCACGCTGTCTGCGTGCGCGCTACAGGATGTCCGTGTTTGTTTCCGTCTGTAGGTGACAAAAACAGCCGTCTTTGACCGAGGTGGGTGGCCCGACGGGATGGCTGTTTTCTGCTGCAAATTTCCTGCAATTTTCCGAATAAGCTATCCGTAATTTCTTGCTTGGGAATGCCGGGTGGATTTCTTAATATCCATGTCTGACAAGTGGTTTTGCCGCAAGGGCAGGGCCACCATTTTTCCCCTTGGCACCAGAGGCTGCGAGATGAGTTTTTATCAGGATTACAACGACAAGCTGGCCATCGAAGGCTGGAATACCCGGGCAGTGCAGCAGTATCAACATGTGGACTTGCGTCGCCTGTCACCGGCGCTGGGGGCGGAAATCCGTGGCGTGGACCTGAGCCAGCCCCTGCCGCCGGCACAGCTGGAGGAAATCCGCCAGGCGCTCACCGATTTTCTGGTGCTGACCTTTCCCGGACAGGCCATCGGTGCCACAGAGCACAAGGCCTTTGCCCGGCATTTTGGCAGCCTGCACCAGCACGTGCTGGGTGACAGCACCCAGTTGACCGCGCGCAGCGATGATCCGGAAATCCTGGGCTGGAAAACAGGCCGCAGCACGCGCTACACCGCTGGTGATGCCTGGCATAATGATGTGTCTTGCGATCCGCACCCCATCTGGGCCTCGCTGCTGCGGGTGACCCGGCTGCCGGAAGTGGGCGGCGGTGATACGGCATTTGCCAACCTCTATCTGGCCTACGCGTCCTTGTCTGATCCGCTGAAGCAGTTTCTGGAAGGGCTGAGCGCCGTCCACGACGGCAAGGAAGGGTGGAGCAATGGCTATGGTGCCGAGCCCAAGCCCGGTCAGGTATTCAATGCCAGCGAGCATCCGGTGGTGGCCCGTCACCCGGTCAGCGGTCGCAAGTTCCTGTTTGTCAACGAAGCCTTCACCTCGCACATCGTGCAGCTGAGCCGGGCCGAAAGCCGTGCCTTGTTGCAGCTGCTGTTCCGTCATATCGAAAAACACCAGTCCTTCCAGGCCCGCATTCACTGGCAGCCGGATACCCTGTTGTTGTGGGATAACTGGGCCACCCAGCACCATGCGATCTGGGATTATTATCCTTTCGAGCGCTGGGGCGAACGGGTTTCGGCCTATCGTGACCACGGCCCGCAAGCAGCAGCTAGCTTGCTATCAGCCGTGTAAGGGGTGATCGGCCCGGTCTGAGATGGGGCATTCAGTCACTGAATGCCCCGCACTTTGCAACAAAATCCTTTCTTTCAGCCATTTCCTTCAGTATTGCTCACCGCCTTTACGGGCAGGGGCAATCTTGTTGCCGCTTGCAGTGATTTCCGGTCATGCGCGCCGGCTGAGTGCAAATCATTTCTGATTGATAATTGTCAATTTTATTAAAAATTTGCTGCATTCAAATAACATTTCCATATTATGATGCCACGGCAAAATTAGACCAATGTGCTAAACGGTTGCCGCCAGCGATGCGGGACCAGCATTCCGGCACGCACACATACCCTGGCCATCATCATGTCAAATCAATTCAACGCTTTTACCAGCAGGCTCAGCATTGCCGCCAAGCTTAACCTGGTGTTATCCCTGTTGTTGCTGGTGGTACTCGGACTGGCCGGCATCTGGCTGACCCATTGGCAAAGCCAGCGCATGGAACAGCAACAGCAACAGGAAATGCGCCAGGCCAACCGTCAGGTCATCGACATGATGGATGCCTACGCCGCACAGCTGGAACGCTCGGCCGCGCTGGCCGAGTCAGCTTTGCGCGCCAACCTCCCGGGTCAGCCGGCGCTGAGTGGCGAACGGATGGACACCGGCGGCAAAGCCCTGCCGGTGCTGCGTATTGGCGAGCACGTCATCAATAACAGTACGCTGGAGGTGGATCGTTTCACCCGTAGCACCGGCTCGCTGGCCACGGTATTTGTCAAGGATGGCAGCGAGTGGATTCGCATTGCCACCTCGGTCAAGAAGGAAGACGGCAGCCGTGCTGTCGGCACCCCGCTGAGCCACGATTCACCTGCCTATGCCAGCCTGAATGCCGGCCACGCCTATACCGGCCCGGTTCAGCTGTTTGGTCGCGATTTCATGACGCTGTATTCGCCAGTGCAGAACGAGGCTGGTCAGGTCGTGGCGGCCTTGTTTGTGGGTGAGGAGTTCACCGCCAGCCTGGCTGCGCTGCGGCAGAAAATCATGTCGGTGCGCTTTGGCGAATCCGGTTACATCTATGCTTTCGATGCCCACAACGAGCCGGGCCGCATGATGATCCACCCGCATTCCCAGGGTAAGAACCTGCTAGACTTCAAGGACAAGGACGGCCTCGCCATCAACCGCATCATGCTGGAACAAAAGCAGGGCGTGCTGCATTACCACTGGGCCAAGCCGGACAGTAACGAGCCGGTGCGTCCCAAGATTGCCGTGTTCGATACTTTTGAACGCTGGGGCTGGATTGTCGCCGCCAGCAGTTATGAAGACGAGTTCGCTGCCCAGTTGCAGGCCATGCGCTGGCGCCTGGCCATCGGCATCATCGTCATGATAGGCCTGCTGCTGGCTGCTACTTTCTGGGCCAGCCGCCTGTGGGTCACCCGGCCACTGGCCCATGCGGTGGATGCCATCCGCCGCGTGGCCGACGGCGACCTGACCGTGCGCATTGAGGCGCGCAGCCAGGACGAGGTGGGCGAGTTGCTGCTGGCTGCCGACGCAATGAGTAGCCATCTGCGCGAGATGATTGGTGATGTCGAACGCAGCCTGGCGTCCTTGTCGGTGCAGGCCAGATCGCTGGTGAGTATTTCGGAAGATGTGTCCACCGCTTCGGGCGAGCAGAATGCCGCCGCCAGCACCATGGCAGCCTGCGTGGAAGAAATGAGCAGCAGCATCAATCAAGTGGCGCGTCATGCCGATCTGGCGCGACAGATGGCTGCCGATGCCAACGTGCAGTCGCAATGCGGCGCACAGGTGGTATCCCAGGCCACCAACACCATGGGGCAGATTGCCGTTGCGGTGAAGCAGGCGGGTGGCACCGTGCGCCAGCTGGATGGCTTGTCCGAACGCATTGCCGAAGTGGTGACCGTGATTCGCGACATCGCCGACCAGACCAATCTGCTGGCGTTGAATGCCGCCATCGAAGCGGCACGAGCCGGCGAGGCCGGTCGTGGTTTTGCCGTGGTGGCTGATGAGGTGCGCAAGCTGGCGGAGCGTACCACCCAGTCCACCCTGCAGATTACCGATACCGTCAGCAAGATTCAGGACGGTGCCCGCATGGCGGTGGAGCATATGGAAGCCGGTGCGCAGCAGGTGGATGCCGGTGTCAGCAGCGCCAGTCAGGCGGCTAGCAGCCTGCAGGATATCCAGGCCGGTGCGGCGCAGGTGGGTGAGGCGGTCAGCGGCATCTCCGATGCGCTGGGCGAGCAGGATGCGGCCAGCCGCGATATCGCGCTCAATGTGGAAAAAATTGCCCAGCAAGCCGATGGCAATCACGGCAAGGCCCGTGCTGCCGCCCAGGCTGCTGCCACACTGGTGGGGCTGGCTGAGGCACTGCGCACCAGCATCAGCCGCTTCAAGCTGTAGCGTGCCCCGCCCGTAAAACGGGCGGATTGTTGTCGGCTGCGGTATCCTGCGCGCTATAAATAAGACAGGGCGGTGTTCGAACACCGCCAGCGCCGGGGACAAGCCGACATCATGAATCAGACCGCTTCCATGCTGGACGGGCTGCTGCACGAGGCAGGGCCGCTGCTGTTGGGGCTGTGCAGCAATGCCCTCATCGGGGTGTACGTCATCCAGGACGATCACTTCGTTTTCGTCAATGCCAGGCTGGCCGAGCTGTTTGGCTACAGCCAGCAACAGTTATGCAGTGGCATGGGCCCGCGCCAGCTCACCGCCCAGCGCGACCAGGCCATGGTGCGCCGGGAAATCGACAGCCGCATCAAGGGCGACAGCCAGAGCAGCCACTATGCATTTCGCGGTGTGCGGCAGGACGGTTCCGAGCTGGATGTGGAAGTTTTTGGCGTTAGCACGCGTTTTGGCGAGCGGCCGGCCATCATCGGCATGCTGCTGGATGTGTCCGAACGTAGCGCCGCCGAGCGCGCGGTCAAGGACCAGCTGCAGTTCATCACCCGTCTGATCGATACCATTCCCAATCCGGTGTTCTACAAGGACGAGACCGGTCGCTATATCGGCTGCAACAGCGCCTTCGAGCAATATCTGGGCAGGCCGCGCAGCGAGCTGATCGGCCATTCCGTATTCGATATCTCCCCGCCGGATCTGGCCGCCCGTTACCAGGCGGCAGACCAGGCCCTGTTTGACAGCCGTGGCACCCAGGTTTACGAAACCCAGGTGGTGTATGGCGATGGCAGCCGGCACGAGGTGATGTTCTACAAGGCGACCTTCGACAAGGCTGATGGCAGCCTGGGCGGCTTGGTTGGCCTGATGCTGGATATCAGCGAACGCAAGCGCATGGAGCAGGCAATCTGGCACGAGGCCAACTACGATGCCCTGACCGGCCTGCCCAATTTGCGGCTGCTGCGCGACAGTCTGGCCAAAGAGCTGGAGCGGGCGCGGCGCATGAGCAGCAATCTGGCGCTGCTGTTTATCGATCTGGACCGTTTCAAGGAAGTCAACGATACGCTGGGCCACCATATGGGGGACCAGCTGCTGAAGCAGGCGGCCGAGCGCATTCGTGCCGTGGTGCGCAATAGCGACATCGTCTCCCGCCAGGGCGGCGACGAGTTTGTGGTCATCCTGCCCGACATCAGCGACGCCCAGGCGGCCGGGCTGGTGGCCGGCAAAATCATCCGCTTGCTGGGCCTGCCTTTCCTGCTGGGCAGTAATCAGGTTTATGTGTCGGCCAGCATTGGCATTGCACTGTACCCGGATGACAGCACCGAGCTGGAAACCCTGGTCAGCTTCGCCGATCAGGCGATGTATGCGGCCAAGGCCGCTGGGCGCAATGGCTCCAGCTATTTCACCCCGTCCTTGCAGGTCGAGGCGCAGCGCCGGCAAAAGGTGGGCAACAGCCTGCGCCTGGCCTTGCGCGACAATCAATTCGAAGCGTATTACCAGCCGATTGTCGAGCTGGCCAGCGGCCGGGTGGTCAAGGCTGAAGCACTGCTGCGCTGGCACCATCCCGAGCAGGGTGTGCTGCTGCCCGGCGATTTCATCGCGGTGGCCGAGGAAATCGGCATGATCGGCGATATCGGCAATCTGGTGTTCCAGCAGACACTGGAGCTGATTGCGGCTTGGCCGGACGGGCAGGTTAGCGTCAATATCTCGCCGCGCCAGTTCATCAGCGGCGATTGCCGCCACTGGCTGCATGAAATCGCCGAACGGCAGCTGCCGACTGGCTGTCTGGCGGTGGAAATCACCGAAGGGCTGCTGCTGGATGAGCGGCCGCTGGTGGTCAACACCCTGCTGGGCTTTCATCAGGCGGGGGTGGAGGTCAGTATCGACGACTTTGGCACCGGCTACTCCGCCATGTCCTATCTGAAAAAATTCAATATCGATTATCTGAAGATAGATCGCAGCTTCATCGCTGGTCTGTCCAGTGACAATACCGACCATGCCATTACCGAGGCGGTGATCGCCATGGCGCACAAACTGGGCATGCGGGTGATTGCCGAAGGGGTGGAGACCGAGGCGCAGCGCCAGCTGCTGCTGGAGGCAGGCTGCGACTACGCCCAGGGTTATCTGTTTGCCTACCCCATGCCACGCCAGGACTTTCTCGCTTTCATTCGCGCCGGCCAGTGCTGAGTTGCCATTGGCGGGAATGACTACGCTTTGGTGGTTTGGTAAAACTCGATTGGCAGCTGGTCCGGGTCCTGGCAGAAGAAAAAGCGCTGTCCGGTCAGCGCGTCCAGCCTTATATCCTCGCAAGGTACTTGCTGACAAAGCAGTGCCGCCCGCAATGCCTCCAGATCATCCGTACTCAGCGCCAGATGGCGCAGGCCGCAGGCTTCCGGCCGGCTGAGACGCGCGGGCGGGGTGGGGAAACTGAACAATTCCAGCTGGATGCCATCCGGCAGCTGCAGGTTCAGCTTCCACGACTGGCGTTCGGCACGCCAGCTCTCGCTGACGATGGGCAGGCCAAGAATGCGGTGGTAAAAGTCGCGCGCGCGGGCATAGTCGGCGGTGATCAGGGCGACGTGATGCAGGCCGCGCAGCGGCAGGGGCGTGTCTGACATGGTTAATAGATAATCTATATTGAAAATCTAATTTCAATCAATTGGACGCATGGTGGCGTGGCCAGCACAATGGTGGCACTGACTGACACTCAGCACCACAGGAGCTGGTTCTGTTCTCGGAACCTCTTCTGCCGTTAACAGGCAATCAAGTACTGACGGCCTGTTGGCGACCCTCCCGCTTTCGGTGGTTTCGGGCCTTGACGCCACCGAATGCTCTTGCGACCGGCACCACTTGCGTGGTGGCCGGTCTTTTTTTGCTGCGCCCGCTTGGCTTAGCGGCGGTCTTCCAGCAGGGCTTTCAGCCAATGGCTGCGCTGTTGCCAGATGATGGGTGCCTGCAGCAGCAGGTGGGCGGAGGCCAGAATGTTCAGCACGGCCGTGCCCAGCAGCAGGTAGGAGATATTGTCGAACTGCTTAAGCACCAGCACGCTGGCCAGCGCTGCGGCCACCATATAGAAACCATTGATGATGTTGTTGGCGGCAATGGCTTGCGAGCGGAAGCTGTCCGGGCTGGAAACCTGCAGCCAGGTGTAGAGCGGCACGGTAAAGAAGCCGCCGAAGAAACCCAGCATGGCAACATCCAGCATGTGACGCCAGCTGCTGAGCTGGCTCAGGAAGTCTGACAGCGTCAACAGTGGGCCATGGTAATGCGACATGGCACCCAGTGCCAGATCGCCGCCAAACAGCGTCATGCCGGCGCTACCCAGCAACACCAGCCCAAGCTGCAACTGGCCGTGCGACAACTTGGCGCAAATCACCGAGCCCAGGCCGATGCCGATGGAAAACAGCGCCAGCATCACGGTATAGACATCGGCATTGCCGCCCAGGTGCAGGCGGGTAAAGGTGGGGAGCTGGGTGGTGTACACCGCGCCCATCAGCCAGAACCAGGAAATGCCGAGAATGGCACTGCGTACATCGCGGATGCGCCAGGCCTCGCCAACCAGTCGTACCGAGTCGCCGATGAAATTGAAGGACAGTTTCAGGTGCGGCGCGCCGGGCGGTGCGGTTGGCATGCGGCGGCTGAACAGCCAGCCGCACACGGCGGTGCCCAGCAGCAGGCCAACGGTAATCCACGGGCCGCCCTGGGTCATCAGGCTGCCGATGATCTGGCCGATGAGGATGGCAAGAAAAGTGCCCATCTCGATCATGCCGTTGCCGCCCACCAGTTCGTGCTCATCCAGATATTGCGGCAGCACCGAATACTTGAGCGGACCAAAAAACGCCGAGTGGCAGCCCATCAGGAACAGGGCAGACATCAGCAGGCCGGCTGAGTGCAGGAAAAAGCCGCTGCCAGCCAGCAGCATGATGCCGATTTCAGCCAGCTTGATCCAGCGGGCGATGATGGCCTTGTCGAAGCGCTCGGAAATCTTGCCCGCCGTGGCGGAGAACAGGAAGAAGGGCAGGATGAATACCCCGGCCGCCATATTCACCAGCAGTTCCGGTGACAAGCCATTCAGGCTGAGGCCGTGGTAGCTGATCAGCACCACGATGGCGGTTTTCAGCAGGTTGTCATTGAATGCGCCCAGAAACTGCGTGCCGAACAAGGGCAGAAAGCGGCGGGAGCCAAAAAAACTGAAGTCTGTTTTCACGGTTTGTCAGCACGAAAAGGCGGGAAACGCATGCTAACGTATTCAAATGCGGCTGTCAGCCTTGCTGGACGACACTTTGACTGTTTGTCAGTTGCCACCGCGTGTGGCTGGGCTGGCCATGGCGTGAGCCTGCTGCGGTGCAGGCATGAAAATTAGCATGTTTGAATATACTTGATGAAAATCAACTGGCGTGCTGGCGGAGTCGTGCATGAAAGCAGTGGCAGGAATAGCATTTCGTGTCACTTATCTACTGCATATGGGGAATATCATGTCTCAGATCGGCCGCTTATCTGCTATTTCATTTGCCGCACTCACCTTGCTGGCTGCTGCTGAAGGCACGCAGGCTTGCTCTTCCTTGCTGGTGGGCAACAAGGCCTCGGCTGATGGATCGGTCATCATTGCCCGCAACGAAGACTATTACATCAATAACTGGAACAAGCGGCTGGTGCTGCATGCGGCACGCAATGCGGAAAAAGACGAGGTCTTGAGCTTCAAGAACGGGCTCAAGGTGCCGGCACCGGCGCACTTGCTGCGCTATAGCGGGCTGATGGACTGGAATGGTGATACCCCAAGTGGCGACGGCCTGTACGAAGAACGCGGGGTCAATGAGCATAATGTGGCGGTATCTGCCAGCAATAGCGCGGAAGTGAACGAGCGCGCCAAGAAGGCCGACCCGCTGATCGATAGCAGCGTGGTGGAGGCAGCGATTCCCTCCTTGCTGCTGCCGCAGGCACGCAGCGCGCGTGAGGCGGTGACGCTGCTGGCCGGCTATATCGACCATTACGGCGCGGGTGAGGGCAATGGCGTGCTGATCGCCGACCAGCAGGAGGCCTGGTATATGGAAATCGGCTCCGGCCATCACTACCTTGCCTATCGCGTGCCGCAGGATAGCTACATCATGGTGGCCAACGGCTTGCGCTTGCATGATATCGATCTGGATGACAGCGCCAATGTAGTCGCCAGTCCTGGTCTGGCTGATTTCGTCAGCAAGCATGGCCTGCTGGACAAGGTGGATCGCCGCCGCTTCAATTTTGCCAAGGCCTTTGGCGTGATTGGCGATCGCTACAATGTGGATCGCGAATGGCTCGGCCAGCATCTGCTCAATCCCTCGCTCACCCAGAAAATCCGCCAGCAGCAGTATCCGCTGACCATCAAGCCCGAGAAGGCCATTTCGGTGAGTGATGTCGCCCGTGTGCTGCGCGCACGCTTTGATGGCACCGCGCTGGCCAGCGTCAAGGATGCCGACCGCCCGATGGGCGTGGATCGGACCATCGAAACCCACATCATTCAACTACGGGCGGACATGCCGGCCGAGCTGGCCGCGCTCACCTGGCAGTCATTTGGCAGCCCCGCCGGAGCGCTGTTGCTGCCGCTGTATGAAGGCGCGCTCAAGGACGTGCCGCAACCGCTGCGCCAGGGCTCGGCCAGCTACGATACCGTATCGGCGTATTGGGCTTTCCGCGCCAATGCCAGCCTGGCGCAGACCCAGCCGGCCAAGTACGGCCCCTTGCTCAAGGCCTGGCAGGGCAAGCAGGAAGCGCGGCTGACTACGCAGCAGGCCGCCGTGGATGGCATGTTGCGCAGCCTGCACGCCACTGCGCCGGACGCTGCGCTGGCATTTGCCAATCAGTGGAGCAACGGCATGATGCTGTGGGGTGTGCAATCGGCGCGTGACCTCAACGCCACTTTGCTGACGGATATCACCAAGTCCACCGAGAAGAAATACAGCCCGGCAGAACTGGAAAAGATCAAGGGACTGTAGGCTTGCGCTGGTTTTGAGCGGCCAGACCGTGCGGCCGGCATGCCATGGTGTGCTAGGGCCTGTTAACGCTATTTTTTTCACGGCGGCGGATGTTGAGGGGATGCAATGCGCGAAAAACCGCGCGCCGCAGGGCATTCCCTGCCAGCGCGGTTTGACAAGGCAGTGCGCCGCTCAACATCCGCCCCGCAGGGCAGGCCCGACCAGCTTGCCACTGCTGCGTTGTCGGATTTGCGCTTGGGGCCACCAAGCGCTGCACCCTCCGCCTTGCATTGACAACCTTTCAGGGCCTGCGCCGCAGAAAACATCGTGTTAACAGGCCCTAGCCGCGCGAGTCGGCCTCGGGCGGGGTGGGGGGGGCTGCTTTGGGCGTGACCGGGCGGTCGTCGTCCATCAGGATGCGGTGGGCCGGACCTTCCATATCGTCAAACTGACCGGAGCGGGTAGCCCACCAGAACACCACTGCGATGACAAAAGCCAGCACGATGCTAAGCGGGATAAGCAGGTAAAGACTTTCCATCAGGATTTCCGTTTGACGAGTCGCAGGGCATTGCTCACCACGATGAGCGAGCTGGCGGCCATCCCCAGGCTGGCCAGCCACGGTGTAACGTGGCCAGTCATCGCCAGTGGCAGCGCCAGCAGATTATACCCGGCTGCCCACCACAGGTTTTGCCTGATTACGCCCAGCGTCTTGCGCGCGAGTGTCAATGCTGTCGGAATCAGCGCCAGTTGGTCACCCATCAGCACCATGTCGCCGCTGGCGCGGGCCACGTCGGTGCCGCCACCCATGGCCAGCGATACATCGGCGCGGGCCAGCACCGGCGCATCATTGATGCCATCACCCACCATCAGCACCCGCTTGCCGGCTTGCTGCAACTGGCCGACAAAGGCCAGCTTGTCTTCCGGCGTGGCGCGGGCGTGCCAGTCGGCAATGCCCAGGCTGTCGGCCAGGCTTTGCACCGCGCCAGCACCATCGCCACTGAGCAGGTGAATGGCAATGCCGCGTTGGCGCAAGGCTTGCACCATGGCGGCGGCGTCATCGCGTACCGTGTCGCCAATGGCAAATACCGCCTGTGCCGCCTGTCGGTTGGCCAACACCACTAGGGTGCAGTGGGCATGCCAGTCCTGTGGCAGCTGCGCAGGTGCCGGCAGCCATTCATTAATGAATTCTGCCGAACCCAGCCGCCAGGATTGGCCGGCGATTTCGCCCTCCACACCCTTGCCCGGCGTGCTGTCCAGCCGTTCCGTTGCTGGCAGCGGCAGGTCGGCTGCCGCCAGCTTCAGTGCCTGCGCCACCGGATGTTCCGATGCCTGTTCCAGTGCGGCGGCGATGGCCAGTGTTACGGCATCGTCCAGATCGGCCAGCCGCTGCTGCGCTCTGAGTCGCATATCGCCATGAGTCAGGGTGCCGGTCTTGTCGAATACCGCGTCGCTAACCTTGGCCAGTGTTTCCAGAGCGTGGCCACGGGTGGTCAGTACGCCCAGTGCAGCGAGGTGCCCAGTGGCAGCGGTCAGCGCAGCCGGAGTGGCCAGCGACAGTGCGCAGGGGCAGGAGACGACCAGTACCGCCACCATGATCCACAGTGCCCGGGCCGGCTCGATAAAGTGCCAGGCGATATAGCTGGCGGCCGCTGCCAGTAGCAGCAGGGCGACAAACCAGCTGGCAAAGCGGTCGGCCGCCACCGCCAGTCGCGGCTTCTCTGCCAGCGCCTTGTCCAGCAGACGGACAATGCCGGCCAGCCGGGTTTCCTGCCCGGTCTGGCTGATGCGGATAAACAGCGGGCTGCTGGTATTGACGCTGCCGGCCACCACGGCATCGCCGAGCTGCTTGCTGACCGGGCGGCTTTCGCCGCTGATCAGTGATTCATTGGCGGCGCTGTGGCCATCCAGCACCAGGCCATCGCCGGGAATGGTTTCGCCCGGTTTCACCAGAATCACGTCGCCGGAATTGAGCATGGCTACCGTGGTTTCTGCGGTATCGCGGCTGGCCGGCCAGTCGTTGGCGCGGTGGGCAAAGGCCGGGATCAAACGCACCAGGCTTTCGGTGGCCTCGCCGGCCTTGCGCCGGGCGATGCTTTCCAGATAGCGCCCGCCCAGCAGCAAAAAGACGAACATCGATACCGAGTCGAAATACACGCCATGCGGAATCTTGTTGATCAGCGCCCACAGACTGGCGAAAAAGGCGGTGAAAATGCCGATGGTGACGGGGGTGTCCATGCCGACGCGGCCGGTTTTCAGGTCGCGCCAGGTGTTCTGATAGAAAGGCACGGCGGAGTACAGCATCACCGGCAGGGTAAGGATCAGGCTGGCCCAGTGCAGCAGCCACAGGAAGTCCGGGTCGATGTCGCCATCTGGTGCCAGGTACACCGGCACGGCGTACATCATCACCTGCATCATCGACAGGCCGGCGGCCCATAGCCGGCTGATGGCCTGCTTGCGCTGCTTCTGTGCCAGTGCTTCCTGCCGTTCGGCATCGTAAGGGTGGGCGCGATAGCCGATGGCGCTGATAGCCTGCAGGATCTGCGACAGCCGGATGCGGCTGTTGTCCCAGCTCACCCGCGCACGGTGGCTGGTATAGTTGATGTCCACTGCCAGCACGCCGGGCAACTGGCGGATGTGCTGCTCGTTCAGCCAGATGCAGGCGGCGCAGGTAATGCCTTCCAGCATCAGCGCGGCCTCGCGCGTTTGTCCTGCGCTGACATGGACAAAGCTTTTCTGCAATTCTTCCGAGTCGTACAGCTGAATCTGCTGCAAAATATCGGCCGGCAATACCTCGCCCTGGCGCGCACCCTGCGTGCGGTGAGCGTAGTAGTCGGACAGCCCGGAGTCGATAATGGTCTGCGCGACGGCCTGACAGCCGGCGCAACAGGTGGCTTCGGTCTTTTCGCGATAACGCACCGGAAAATCGACAGTCTCGGGGACGGGCAGGCCGCAATGGAAGCAGTGATCAGTCATGGCGCGCCATTGTAAACAATACTCGGACGCATTGCTTGATCTGGCTCAGTTTCATGACGAGTGAAATTCGCTAAAGAGCAGGCAGTGCAAGGAAAGGCAAAGCAAGATGATGCAGGCGATATTGCAAAGCGCACCCGGTGGTGCGGATACCCTTTATCTGGGAGAAACCGCCAGGCCGCAGCGCCAGACTGGCCAGCTATTGGTGCAGGTGATGGCGGCCGGGGTGAATCGTGCCGACATCGTGCAACGCAGCGGGCATTATCCGCCGCCGCCGGGTGCCAGCAGCATTCTTGGTCTGGAAGTGGCTGGGGTGGTAATCGAGGCGGATGCTGGCAGTCGCTTTCGGGAAGGCGATGCGGTATTCGGCCTGATCGCCGGTGGCGGCTATGCCGAATGCGCCGTGCTGGACGAGGCGCTGGCCATTGCCAAGCCGGATGCCATGTCGTGGGTGGAGGCTGCCAGCCTGCCGGAAGTGTGGATGACCGCCTGGCTGAATCTGGTGCAGGTGGGGCAATTGCAAGCCAGGCAAAATATCCTGATCCATGCTGGTGCCAGCGGCGTCGGGGCCACGGCCATCCAGTTGGCGCGATGGTTGGGCGCGCACCCCTTTGCCAGCGCCGGCAGTGCCGACAAGCTGGCCTTCTGCCAGGAACTGGGGGCGGAGCAGGTATTCAATTACAAGGCGCTGCCGGCCTTTTCTTCCAAGGTCAGGGAGTGGGGCGGGGTGGATGTGATTCTCGACCCGATCGGTGCCTCCTATCTGGCCGAAAACATGGCCAGCCTGAAGCAGGATGGCCGACTGGTGAATATCGGCCTGATGGGCGGCAACAAGGCCGAGCTCAATCTGGGCTTGCTGCTGGTCAAGCGGCTGTCACTGATTGGCTCCACCCTGCGTTCACAGCCGCTGACAGCGAAGGCCCGTCTGGCGCAGGCGCTGGAGCGGGAGGTGTTGCCAGCCTTGCTGGCCGGCCAGCTGCAACTGACGCTGGATAGCAGCTACCCCTGGCAACAGGCGGCGGACGCGCATGCCCACATGGAGGCCAATGCCAATCTGGGCAAGGTGGTATTGACCTTCTTTCCTGTCATGACGCCGTAATCCGTCGCCAGTACATTGTGCGGCGTGGGAGGTGCTCTGCCTCTGACTGGTATGGATGGGATTAGGGGACGATGCGGCTATCGTTCCCCTTTTTTTGCCCGCAAAAAAGCCCGTCTCTGGCGAGAACGGGCCTTGGCTGCACTGGAAGCTTTATTCGGCGGCTGTCGCGGGCGGCAGCGGTGACAGCGCTTCGATCAGGGCGACTTCCTGGGCGTAGGACAGCGCCTTCATCTTGCCCAGCAGTGCCTCGCCATCCAGCTTGAAGTGCTGGTCCAGCTCTTCGTCTATCATGCAGGCCTCCACGGCCAGCCATACACCACGGCAGGATGCGGCCTCTTCAAAGCGTACGTTTTGCAGCACATGGGCGATCAGCCGCAGCTCGGCGTCGGAGAACAGTCGCGACAGGGCGGCCTGCTCGCGGCGCACGATTTCTGCGTAGCGGTCGCAGATCTGCTGCACCCGGCCTTCGTCGCCATAGTGGTGTGCTTCTGCCTCGCCGGCCAGCGAGGTGTGATCAAACCAGGCCTCGATCAGCGGACGCAGGGTGGGCAAGTCCTCTTCCCATACCCGGTGCAGCTCATCGCGGAAGCGGGCGTTGTCGGTGAAGGACAGATCGTCAAACGGCATGGCCGGCATCACCTGCTCATCCAGGGTGCGACTGTCTACCCAGATGCGGCCTTCCTCATCGCGGCGCACTGCACCACGCCAGACGGCCTGTTCTTCGGTTGCCAGATTGTCGACGTGGATTTCCACATAGGGCAGGGTCAGTTCCAGGCCCTCGTCTTCACTCACCAGGCGCAGGGTGATGTCAAACAGGCCGTGTTTGAACACTTCCAGCAGCTGCAGCCCATCGGCATGGCCGGCCAGGATGAATTTGTCTGCTGTTTCGTATACCGCCACGTCGGTGGGGTGTTGTGCCGGTTTCATCAGTTTGGCCGACAGCTCGTCGGCCAGCTGGTTGGCGTCGTTGTGCTGCACATCGAAGCCGGTGCGATAGCCTTCATGTTCATGCCACAGGGCGTCCCAGTCATACATGGTCGACTCCTCAATATCCGGGTTTGCAGGGGGAAATGGCGCGCAGTGTAACCAAATCATCATGCCTTGTCGCGATAATGCTTTGGGTTAAGCCTGTGCTACGTGATAGAATCGTACGATTTTTCCGCTTCAACCGACCGAATTCCGAAACATGACACGACAGATTCGTAATATTGCCATTATTGCCCACGTGGACCATGGCAAAACCACCCTCGTTGACCAGTTGCTGCGCCAGTCCGGCACCTTCCGCGAGAACCAGCAGGTAGATGAACGCGTAATGGACAGCAACGATCTTGAAAAAGAGCGTGGCATTACCATTCTGGCCAAGAACACCGCCATCGAATACGAAGGCGTGCACATCAATATCGTGGACACTCCGGGACACGCCGACTTCGGTGGTGAAGTGGAGCGCGTACTGGGCATGGTAGACGGCGTACTGCTGCTGGTGGATGCCGTTGAAGGCCCGATGCCGCAAACCCGTTTCGTGACCAAGAAAGCCCTGGCTCTGGGCCTGCGTCCGATCGTGGTGATCAACAAGGTTGACCGTCCGGGCGCCCGTCCGGACTGGGTGGTAGACCAAACTTTCGACCTATTCGACAAGCTGGGCGCCACCGACGAACAACTGGACTTCCCCATCATCTATGCTTCCGGCCTGAACGGCTTTGCCAAGCTGGAACTGGATCAAGAGTCCGACAACATGCGTCCGCTGTTCGAAACCGTGCTCAAGCACGTGCCGACCCCGCCGGGCGATCCGGAAGCGCCGCTGCAACTGCAAGTTTCCGCGCTGGACTATTCCACCTACACCGGCCGCTTGGGCGTTGGTCGTGTACTGAATGGCCGCATCAAGCCGGGTCAGCAAGTTGTGGTGATGAACCATGAAGTACAAGTAGCCTCTGGCCGTATCAACCAGGTGCTGGGCTACCAGGGTCTGGAACGCGTACCGGTTGAAGAAGCCGAAGCTGGCGACATCATCATCATTTCCGGCCTGGACGATATCGGTATCGGCGTCACCATCTGTGACAAGGAACAACCGGTAGGCCTGCCGATGGTGGCCGTGGACGAACCGACCCTGACCATGGACTTCATGGTGAACTCCTCGCCGCTGGCCGGCACCGAAGGCAAGTTCGTTACCAGCCGTCAGATCCGTGACCGCCTGACCAAGGAACTGCTGACCAACGTTGCGCTGCGTGTTGAAGAAACCGAAGACTCCGACGTGTTCCGCGTATCCGGTCGTGGCGAACTGCACCTGACCATCCTGCTGGAAAGCATGCGTCGCGAAGGCTTCGAAATGGCCGTGGCCAAGCCGCGCGTGGTGTACAAGGAAGTGAACGGCGAGAAGTGCGAGCCGTACGAAAACCTGTCCATCGACCTGGAAGATGATCACCAGGGCGGCATCATGGAAGAAATCGGTCGTCGCCGTGGCGAACTGACCAATATGGAATCTGACGGCCTGGGTCGTACCCGCCTGGAATACCATATTCCGGCACGTGGCCTGATCGGCTTCCAGTCCGACTTCATGACCATGACGCGCGGTACCGGCCTGATGAGCCACGTATTCGACGACTACGGCCCGGTTAAGCCGGACATGCCGGGTCGCCACAATGGCGTGCTGGTTTCCCAGGAAAACGGCGAAGCCGTTGCCTACGCACTGTGGAAGCTGGAAGATCGCGGCCGCATGTTCGTCTCCCCGGGCGACAAGCTGTATGAAGGCATGATCATCGGCATTCACAGCCGCGACAACGACCTGGTGGTTAACCCGGTCAAGGGCAAGCAGCTGACCAACGTGCGCGCTTCCGGTACTGACGAAGCCGTTCGTCTGACCACCCCGATGAAGATGACTCTGGAATCGGCAGTGGAATTCATCGATGATGACGAGCTGGTAGAAATCACGCCGAAGTCCATCCGCATCCGCAAGCGTTACCTGCAAGAGAACGAACGCCGCAAGATGAACAAGCAAGCTTCCTGATCTTTCAGCGGAGTGACAAAAGGCAGCCAATGGCTGCCTTTTTTTACGACTAGTTTTATATGTAAGTAAATATTTAGTTGACTGGGGGTTATTTGATAGATATAAATTCAAATACGAGGTTCCCGCCTCGTATCTATCCCCGCTAAACGTTTGATCCCGGTCTCTGCCGGGATTTTTTTTGCCTAAACCCTTACAGCCGGGCCAGTGCTGCGGGAGCAGTCTGTGCGGCGGCTGCAGGCGCCATGCTGACGTCCATCGACAACAGCAGGCACAGCTTGATGGCGCGAATAACCGAAATATTGACATCGTCGCGGCTGAGAATCAGCGTGGCATCCTGTGTCGAGTGATCGTGCAGAATGGTTTCGCGCCGCGCCTGCAGGGTGTCCAGCAAGGGGTCATCCAGATAGGCGAGCAGGGTGTTCTCCTGCGGGAAAAGCAGCTTCAGCCACAGGCGCAGCCGCTCCACGCCGCGGATATTGTTTTCTTCCAGCAGAATGCTGCCCAGCTTGTGCTGTACCGCAAAGTTGTGTCGCTGCAGCACTTCGCTGCGAAACAGCTTGTCACGATGAATGGGTTTGAGTTGCTCCAGCGCATCCAGCACCAGCAGCGGGCTGCGGTTGCAGCTCAGCTCGATGAAGTCGCGCAGCAGCGCCTCGATGATGTCCCAGGCCAGTGCGGCCGCCAGCCCGTTGAGTCGCTGGAATACCACGCCACCATGCTGGCGTTCGATAAAGGAAAATACCTTGCGCATTTCCTGTTCCAGCTGATTGAGCCCGTCTTCGCTACGGATGAAGCCTGCAAAAGTGCTCTCGCCCAGCTGCTCACTCAGCCGGGCGGCCTGGCTGGCATAAACCATATCAAACGGCATGCATAGCATCGACTTGATGGCGAAGATCCGCTCCAGCGCGCCCAGGCACAGCTGGCGCAGCGCCGGGTCCGGGCTGCGGCGGATAATGGCCTGCAGTTTCAGCTGCAGTTGGGAAAACGAAGCGGCACTGCTATAGGTCACGCTGTCTTTCATTGCCTCACTCATCTGCACCATGCCCGCGCGTATTCGGATATTTGTTTAAATTGTTTTAATAATTGCAGGGTGGATGAGACTTGATTTCCCGGTCGGCGTCAAGTTAGCGCAACCGCCGCCGGCGTGCTGCGCACGAGTGGCGGGCTTATTCCACCAGCAGCATATTGGCGCGAATCCAGCCACGATCAGCCGCCTCGAAGTGCCACCATTCGCTGGCGATGCCATGAAAACCCGCTTGCTGCATACAGCTGCGCAGCAGCTGGCGCTGCTTGAGCTGCTGATGGTCGAGCAGGCCGGCCTGCAACATCTGCCTTTCCTGGCAGGGCTGTGCCAGCAGCGAGAAATCATCAAAGCGGGTGCCCATGTCCTGCTGCTGCCCGTGCTCGTTTTCTAGTGTCACATCCACCGCCATGCCAAAGCTGTGGATTGAACCACGCGCCGGGTCGGCTACGTAGATATGCTGCGGCGTGCCTTTCACCCGGTCCCACAGCAGGCGCTGCACCCGCCCGGGTCGTAGTGCATCCAGTACCCGCAAGCGCCAGCCCGGTCGTTCCGCTTGCAGGATTGTCGCCGCGCGAGCCAATTGACTGGCGGCCTGGCTGTGCAGCAGGCCACCATCAAAATCACCATACAGATTGTGTCCGATGAAGTTGTCCACGCCGGCATAGCGTAAATCCAGGTGGATGCCTGGCATCTGGTGGATTGAGATGTATTCCGGATGGGCGAGTACGTCTTCCAGCTGGATGGTGGTGATGTGCATGGGGCAATTCCGGTTGATCTGGCTCAGTCGTGGCAAACAGGCGGCATGTTGCAACAGTCGTCATCATGTAAGCAGCATTCCGCCATGTATCTTCCACGAGCAGGCAGGGCGAAGCAATGACCCGCGGCGCAGCCTGCCCGCGCAAGGCAGGTGCGTCATTGTTTGCGCCAGTGCTGGGCGGCAGCTTTGCGCTTTCGGTTATGATGCGGGCTTTGGTGGCATGGCAATGCTGCAGTCACCGCATGAGGGAGATTTCAATGAAATTGCACAAGCTGCTGCTGGCGGCGTGCCTGAGCGCTGCAGCCTTGCCGGCATTGGCCGCCAAGCCTCTGGTGTTCTGCGCGGAGACAGCACCGGAAGGCTTTGATCCGGCGTTATGGGATAGCGCGTCCACTTATAATGTGACACGGCAGATTTTCCAGGGTCTGGTTGCCTTCAAGCGCGGCGGGGTGGAAATCGTACCGGCACTGGCCAGCAAATGGGAAATATCGGCAGACGGGCTGAGCTATACCTTTCATCTGCGCAAGGTGGTGAAATTTCAGCACACAGACTATTTCAGCCCGAAGCGTATGTTTTCGGCGGATGACGTGGTGTTCACCGTGCAGCGCTGGATCAAGCCCGAGCTGCCATTCAATGCTGCATTCAAGACCCAGCTACTGGGGCCGGCCAATTACGGGATCGCCCAGTCGGTAGCCAGCGTGCAGAAAATCGACTCCTACACGGTGCGACTGCAGCTGAAAGAGCGCAATGCCACCTTTCTGAGCTTCCTGGCCATGGGCTTTGCCGGCATGCAGTCAGCCGAGTACGCAGACCACCTGCTGCAGCAGAACCGCGCTGCCGACATCAACCAGCAACCAGTCGGCACCGGGCCATACCAGTTCAAGAGCTATGCCAAGGATTCGGCCGTACGCCTGCTGGCCAATCCGGACTACTGGGGGCGGCCGCAACTCACCCGCAGCCTGATTTTCGCCATCGTCACCGACCCGCAGGTGCGTATCCAGAAGCTGAAAGGCAATGAATGTCAGCTGGCCGCTGCTGTGCGCGAGGCGGATCTGGACGGACTGCAAACCGACCGCAACATCAAGGTCGACAGTACCGGGGCCATGAATATTTCCTACCTGGCCTACAACCTGAAACGGCCACAGCTGGCCAGTCGTGATGTGCGGGTAGCGCTGGATATCGCCATTGATCGCGACGCCCTGTTCAAGGCGCTGTTTCCCAAAGGTGGTGCCACGCAGGCGGTCAATCCGTTTCCGCCGGCGGTATGGGGCTGGAATGGCAAAACCCGCAATGAATACAATCCGGCGCGCGCGCGCCAGTTGCTGGCCAAGGCAGGCTACCCGGATGGCTTCAGCATCAATCTGTGGGCCTTGCCGGTGCAGCGGCCAACCAACCCCAATGGCAAGCTGATGGCGCAGATGATCCAGCAAGACTGGGCCAGGATAGGCGTCAAGGCCAATATCCAGAGTTATGAGTGGGGCGAGTATCTGAAACGGGCGGGGCAGGGCGAGCATGATGTCTACATGAGTGGCCTGACCAGCGACTCCGGCGATCCGGATGATTTTCTGTGGACTTCACTCTCCTGCAGCGTCAGCAAGAATGGCCAGCGTTTTTGCAATCAGGAATTTGACCAGCTATTGCTGAAAGCCCGGCAGACCAACGACCGCAAGCAGCGCACGGCTTACTACCTGAAAGCGCAGGACATTTTCAAACGCGAACGGCCGTGGATCACCATGGCGCATTCGCGCATTTACATTCCAATGCGCAAGGAAGTACAGGGCTTTGTGATGAATCCGAACGGTTCGTTCGGCTTTGAGGATGTCTATGTGAAATAGGCCGCCCCGGCTGGCAGCGGGATTGTTCCCGCTGCCAGCAAGGTCTGGCTTGTTGACTGCGTTGGCAGTCTGTTCCCGCTTGCACGCATCTTCCCCGATGTGTTCGCACATCGTTGCCGGAGCCTTCCCCAAGGCCTGCCCGGCAGCTTGTCACAGAGTATTCAGGCGGCTGGCATATTGTTGCCTGCTCGCTGTATCTGTTAGTCCTATCTTACTTATTTCTGAGTAATTACTCAGATAATCTGCAGATAATTCGTGAAAATACCTAAGTAAACCTACGTACTGTTGTACTAATGTCATTATTGTGAAGCTTACGGTTGAATAATTAACTTGTATTTGGTTTAAAAATTGACGTATTGAGTCATAAAACCGGCCGTCCGCAGCCTGCTTGCCTATGCTTTACCAGAATTTACCTGCTTATTTGCAAGCATACAGCCGCGTATGTATTTAAAATAAGCCAACTGAACGACTGGGCGCTCAGACCCGGCACAGTGCAGTTCTTCATCATCATCAAGCTCTGGAATGTTTATGCACATCAAGCAAGCTTCACCCGCTCTCAAGCTTGTCGCCGCATTGCTGCTGTCCGCTGCACTGAGCAGCTGTGGCAAGTCGCAAACCGGCGGCATGCCTGCTGCCGGCCCGGTCAGCGTCGGCATCATCACCCTGCAAGCGCAGGATACCGTTCTCAGCCGCGAGTTGCCGGCGCGTATTTCCGCCTTTACCGTGGCTGAAATCCGTCCGCAGGTTGGCGGCATCATTCAGAAGCGCCTGTTTGCCGAAGGCAGCGAGGTCAAGGCCGGTCAGGTGCTGTACCAGATCAATCCCGACACCTACCAGGCCGCCTACCAGACCGCCCAGGCCAGCCAGGCCAAGGCCGAGGCAACCCTGACATCGGCAGAACTCAAGGCCCGGCGCTATGCGCAGCTGGTGGAAATCAAGGCCATCAGCAGCCAGGACAATGACGATGCCCATGCCGCCTTGCTGCAGGCGCGTGCAGACCTGGCCACCGCCAAGGCTGCCGTGGAAACCGCCCGCATCAATCTGGCCTACACCCGCATCACCGCGCCGGTTAGCGGCCGCATTGGCAAATCCAGCGTGACCGCCGGCGCCCTGGTCACGGCCAACCAGACCACCGCCCTGGCCACCGTGCAGCAACTGGCGACGGCCTATGTCGACATGACCCAGTCCAGCACCGAGCTATTGCATCTGCGCCGTGACTTTGCCAAGGGCGCAGTGCAAAGCCAGCCGGGCAAGGCCAAGGTAAAACTGATCCTGGAAGACGGCAGTGAATATGCCAAAGAGGGTGAGCTGCAGTTCTCCGACATCACGGTGGATGCCAGCACCGGCATGGTGACGCTGCGCGCGGTGTTCGATAACCCCACCGGCGAATTGTTGCCCGGCATGTTTGTCCGTGCGCGGCTGGAGCAGGGGGTGCGCCAGCATGCCTTACTGCTGCCGCAGCAAGCGGTAACGCGCAACCAGAAGGGTGATGCCATCGTGATGGTGGTGGGCCAGGACAATAAAGTCAGCGCCCGCACTATCAAGACCAGCCAGACCGTGGGTGATAAGTGGCTGGTGGACAGCGGCCTGCAAGGGGGCGAGCGCATCGTGGTGGAAGGATTGATGAAGGTACAGGATGGCGCAACCGTCAAACCCGAAGCGCTGAAAACCAACGCATCCGCCGCCAAGTAAACCGGGAAAAGATTCATGTCGAAATTTTTTATTGACCGGCCGATCTTTGCCTGGGTGATCGCCATCGTGATCATGCTGGCCGGCCTGCTGTCGATTCGCAGCCTGCCGGTGTCACAGTACCCGGCCATCGCGCCGCCGCAGATCGCCATCAACGCGACTTATCCCGGTGCTTCGGCCAAAACCGTGGAAGACAGCGTGACCCAGGTGATCGAGCAGAAGATGCAGGGTATCGATCATCTGCGCTACATGAACTCCACCAGTGACGACACCGGTGCGGTCAGCATCACCATGACCTTCGATGCCGGCACCAATCCGGATACCGCACAGGTGCAGGTGCAGAACAAGCTGCAGTCTGCCATGGCTGCCTTGCCCACCGTGGTGCAGCAGCAGGGCATTACCGTGACCAAGTCGGCGCGTAACTTCCTGATGGTGGTGGGTTTCGTCTCGGAAGACGGCAGCATGAACGGCACCGACCTGGGTGACTATGTTGCCAGCAACCTGCAGGACACCCTCAGCCGGGTCAATGGCGTGGGTGAAGTGTCCTTGTTCGGCTCGCAGTATTCGATGCGTATCTGGCTGGACCCCAACAAGCTCAACAGCTACCAGCTGACCACGGGTGACGTTTCTACCGCCATTACCGCGCAGAATGCCCAGGTGTCGGCCGGCCAGCTGGGTGGCCTGCCGGCCAAGCCGGGCCAGCAACTGAATGCCACCATCGTTGCTCAGACCCGGCTGTCCAGTGCCGAGCAGTTCGGCAAAATCCTGCTGAAAGTGAATGCCAATGGCTCGCGCGTGCTGCTCAAGGATGTGGCCCGCATCGAGCTGGGTGCAGAAACCTACCGCACCAAGGCCCTGTTCAATGGCAAGCCGGCTACCGGTGTAGCCATCAAGCTGGCCAGCGGTGCCAATGCACTGGACACGGCTCAGGCCGTGCGCAACAAGGTGGCCGAGCTGTCGGCCTACTTCCCCAAGGGTGTAAAGGCGGTGTATCCGTATGACACCACCCCCTTCGTCAAGATCTCCATCGAAGAAGTGGTGAAGACCCTGGTGGAAGCCATCGGCCTGGTGTTTGTGGTGATGTATGTCTTCCTGCAAAACTTCCGCGCCACGCTGATCCCGACCATTGCCGTACCGGTGGTGCTGCTGGGTACCTTCGGCGTGATGGCAGCCACCGGCTTTTCCATCAACACCCTGACCATGTTTGGCCTGGTGCTGGCCATCGGCCTGCTGGTGGATGATGCCATCGTGGTGGTGGAAAACGTCGAACGGGTGATGAGTGAAGAGGGCTTGCCACCACGCGAAGCCACGCGCAAATCCATGGGGCAGATTACCGGCGCGCTGATCGGCATTGCGCTGGTACTGGCCGCCGTGTTTGTGCCGATGGCCTTCTTTGGCGGCTCCACCGGCGTCATCTACCGTCAGTTCTCCATTACCGTGGTGTCGTCGATGGCGCTGTCGGTACTGGTGGCCCTGGTGCTGACCCCGGCCCTGTGCGCCACCCTGCTCAAGCCAGTGGAAAAAGGCCACGGCGTCGGCCATGAATACGGCGGCGTGTTTGGCTGGTTCAACCGCACCTTCGACCGCAATAGCGAGCGCTATCAGGGTATCGTGGCACGCATGCTGAAAAAATCACTGCGTTATATGGTGATTTACATCGGCATCATCATCGCCATGGCAGTGTTGTTCATGCGTTTGCCGACATCCTTCCTGCCGGAAGAAGACCAGGGCATTCTGTTTACCCAGGTGCAATTGCCGCCGGGTGCCACCCAGGAACGTACCGATGCTGCCTTGCTGCAAGTGCAAAAGCATTTCCTGCAAGACCCGGCCGTCAACTCGCTGTTTACCGTTTCCGGCTTCGGTTTTGCCGGCAGCGGCCAGAACATGGGTCTGGGCTTTGTCCAGCTCAAGCCCTGGGATCAGCGTAACCGGCCCGACCTGACCGTGAAGGCGGTCGCCGGCCGCGCCATGGGTGCATTCAGCCAGATCCGCGATGCCATGATCTTTGCCTTTGCCCCGCCAGCCGTGATGGAGCTGGGCAATGCCTCCGGTTTCGACCTGCAACTGCAGGACCGTGCCGGTCTGGGACATGACAAGCTGATGGCCGCCCGCAACCAGTTGCTGGGCATGGCCGCCAAGAACCCGCTATTGATGGCGGTGCGCCCCAACGGTCTGAGCGACAACCCGCAATACCTGCTGGATGTCGATCACGAAAAGGCCAATGCCCTGGGCGTGTCCGTGGCGGACATCAACAGCACGCTGAGCACGGCGGTGGGCTCCAGCTATATCAACGACTTCATCGACCGTGGCCGCATCAAGAAGGTTTATCTGCAGGGCGATGCACCCTATCGCATGTCACCGGAAGACCTGGGCAACTGGTACGTGCGCAACAGCAGCGGCAGCATGGTACCGTTCTCGGCCTTTGCCAGCTCGCACTGGGGCTTTGGCTCGCCGCGTCTGGAGCGCTACAACGGCCAGTCGTCGGTGGAAATCCAGGGCTCACCCGCTGCCGGTGTCAGTACCGGTACGGCGATGAGCGAGATGGAACACATGATCAAGCAGCTGCCGGCTGGCATCGGCTACGAATGGACCGGGCTGTCCTATGAAGAGCGCCTGTCCGGTTCGCAAGCACCGGCGCTGTACGCCATATCGCTGCTCATCGTCTTCCTGTGTCTGGCCGCGCTGTATGAAAGCTGGTCGATTCCCTTCTCGGTGATGATGGTGGTGCCGCTGGGGGTGATCGGGGCCTTGCTGGCCGCCAGTGTGCGCGGCCTGTCCAATGACGTGTACTTCCAGGTGGGCCTGTTGACCACCATCGGCCTGGCTTCGAAGAATGCCATTCTGATCGTGGAATTTGCCAAGGAGCAGCAGGAGCACGGCAAGGAACTGATTGCCGCCACCATGGAAGCCGTACGCATGCGGCTGCGCCCCATCCTGATGACGTCGCTGGCTTTCATCCTGGGCATCTTGCCGCTGGTAATCAGCCATGGCGCCGGTTCCGGCAGCCAGAATGCCATTGGTACCGGGGTGATGGGCGGCATGATTTCGGCCACCGTACTGGCGATTTTCCTGGTTCCGGTCTTTTTCGTGGTCATCCGCCGTCGCTTCCCGCCCAAGAAACTGGCAGACGACATGCACGGTATCAGCAAGGAGGGCCTGTAATGTCCCGATTCATCAAGCTGTGCAGCCTGTCGCTGCTGGCTAGCGCACTGGCGGGCTGCTCGCTGATTCCACAGTATCAGCAGCCTGCGTCGCCAGTGGCGGCGCAATGGCCGAGCGGCCCGGCTTATCTGGGCGTGCCGGCCGGCAAGACTGGCAGCACCCCGGCCGAACAACTGGCCTGGCAGCAGTTTTTCACTGATCCGGCCATGCGGCAGCTGATAGGGCTGGCGCTGGAAAACAATCGCGATCTGCGCGTGGCTGCACTGAATATCGAAGCGGCGCGCGCGCAGTATCAGATTGAAAAAGCCAATCTGTTCCCGGCTATCAGTGCCAGCGGCAGTGGCAGCAACCAGCGCGTACCGGCCAGCGTCAGCGCTACCGGCAAGGAATACATCAGCCATAGCTACACCGCAGGTATCGGTTTCAGTGCCTACGAGCTGGATGTGTTCGGGCGCTTGTCCAGCCTGAAACAGCAGGCGCTGGAAAACTACTTCTCGCTGGAAGAAACCCGGCGCAGCACGCAGATTTCGCTGGTAGCCGAAGTGGCCAATGCCTATCTGACCCTGCTGGCAGACCAGCAGCACTTGCAGGTGGCGCAGAACACGCTCAAGTCGCAGCAGGCTTCGTATGAGCTGACCCGGCGCAAGCTGGAGGTGGGCGCGGCAACCGAGCTGGATCTGAGCGATGCCGACACCACCGTGCAGTCGGCACTGGCCGATCAGGCCAGCTATCAGCGTCAGGTTGCGCAGGATGAAAACGCGCTGACCCTACTGGTGGGCACCAGCATTCCGGCGGGCATCCTGCAAGGAGGCCAACTGGAAACCCAGAGCCGGCTTACCGACTTGCCGGCTGGCCTGCCGTCCGAGCTGCTGCAGCGCCGCCCTGACATTCTGGCGGCGGAGCACGACCTGAAAGCAGCCAATGCCAATATCGGTGCGGCGCGGGCGAAGTTTTTCCCCAGCATCAGCCTGACGGCCAGTGCCGGGTCCAGCAGCAGCAATCTGTCCGATCTGTTCAAGGCAGGTAGCGGCAGTTGGAGCTTCAGCCCTTCCATCAATCTGCCCATCTTCAATGCCGGCAGCCTGAGCGCCAATCTGGAATCGGCCAAAGTGGCACGCGACATCTCGCTGGCCAAGTATGAAAAGGCCATTCAGACTGCTTTTGGCGAGGTAGCCGATGCGCTGGCAGTGCGTGGCACGGTGGGCACCCAGTTGCGGGCGCAACAGGCCTTGGTGCAGGCCAGTCAACGCAGCCTGCAGCTGTCTGAAGCCCGTTTCAAGGTGGGGGTGGATAGTTATCTCACCCTGTTGCTGGCACAACGCAGCCTGTATTCTGCGCAGCAAAACCTGATCAGCACCCGCTTGTCGCAGGCCTCCAACCTGGTGACCCTGTACAAGGTGCTGGGCGGCGGCTGGCAAGCGCCGGAGCAGGGCAGCTAAGCAAAGACCGCCGTGCCTGCTGCATGGCGGTCTCTGGTAATACTCCAAAGGCCGGGCAATGTACCCGGCCATGATTCCGGTGATGACAAGATGGCACGCAAAACCAAAGAAGAAGCAGACAAAACCCGACAGTTGCTGCTGGATGCTGCCGAGCAGCTGTTCTGGGAGCACGGCGTCAGTAAAACCACGCTGGCTGGCATTGCCGCACACGCCGGCCTGACCCGTGGGGCCATTTACTGGCACTTCGACAACAAGTCCGACCTGTTCAACGCCATGTGCGAACGGGCCTTCCCCCAGTTCGAAGAACTGATGCAGGCGTTGCTGGTTGAGGACTACTGTCCGGGGCTGACTCCGGCGCAGCGTTTGTGGCAACACAGCTGCAGTGTGCTGCAGCTGGTCACCACCAGTCAGCGCGTCGCCCGCGTGGTGGGCATCATCAATTTGCGCTGCGAATTCGTCGGCGAAATGCAGAACTCCTATCTGCTGGATCGCTCCTGGCTGATGGAAAAAGTAGGCAATCTGCACGCCATGCTGAGTCAGGCGGCGGAAAGAGGGCAGGTCAGGCCGGGTATTGATCTTGCCTGTGCCTCCGGCTGCCTGCATTCGATGATTTGCGGCCTGGTCGACAGTTGGATGCTCAATCCGCAGGTGGTCGATCTGGAAAATCACTGCGAGCAGCTACTGACCCCATTTTTTGCCGGGGTGTTTGTTGCCGATTGCTGGCTACCCGCACCGCAGTAAAGTGCAGGATCTGATTGTCCCTTTTGCGCAATACTGACTACACTGTCATGGCCATGGCGTAGCTGTCTTGTCGGACAGTTGTGGCCATCCTGGATATCAGCGGCCAGGAATGCAGCCAGGCAGTCGTTTCAGTCAGAGAGTACATCATGTTCAAAAAAATATTCGGCGGCTTGCTCGGGCGGGGAGAGTCGACAACGAACAATGCACCACAGCCGCCGCGCGCTGCTGTGCTAGCAGAGGAGGCTGCCGCGCAGGCAACGCCTTTCAAGCTGCCGCAGACACTGGGCTTTGTTTCGCACCAGCCCATTCAGGATCAGTCGCAACGCATTGTTGCCTACGAATTTGCGGTCAAGGACAGTCTGGCGGTGGCCCGGCCAGCGGCCAGTCGGCGCAGTTTTGACCAACTTCTGTTCAATACCCTGAAAAACATGAATATTTTCCGCCTGCTGGCTTATCGGCGGGCGTTTATTCATGTGTCACTGGCTTCGCTGGACGATTTGTTGCAGCAGGAATTGCCAGCGGCCAGCGCCATTTATCTGCTGGAACTGCTGGATGGCGAACAACTGGCCGACACCGTGATGCCGCAGCTGGATGCGCTGCGTGCAGCCGGGCTGCGCTTTGCCGTGGAGCCGGCACGCTACGGCACCGCCCCGGCGGCGCTGGAACTGTATCAGCGAGTGGATTACATGGTGCTGGATTTCGCCGCGCCCAATACGCGGGCGCTATTTCCCTTGCTGGAACAATTACCGCAGCGTTATCCGCAAATGCGCTGGTTGGCCCGCAATATCAATACCGCCGAAGAGCTGGCACTGTGCCGCCACTCGGCCAATAGCGACCGCTTTGCCCTGTTTCATGGCTCATACCTGTCGGTAGCGCAAAACCGGGTCAGTCAGAAAGAAGGTGCCAGCCAGGGGCGGGTGCTGGAAATCATGCGCCTGCTGCGTGCCAATGCACCGGTGGCCGAGATTGAAGCCCAGTTCAAGCTGGATTCGCTCTTGCTGTTCAAGCTGCTGCGCTTTGTCAATTCGCCGGTCAATGGCCTGTCGCGCAAGATCCAGACCATCGATGAGGGCCTGATGCTGCTGGGACGCAGCGCGCTGTTCAAATGGCTGTCCCTGCTATTGTTCACCTCGGATGGCGACGGAGGTGCCACCTTGTCGCTACTGGAAAAATCGCTGATCCGCGCGCACTTCATGGAAGAGCTGGGCATTATCCGTGGCAACAAGCTGGAAGCCGAGCATCTGTTTCTGACCGGCATGTTTTCCCTGCTGGGCGATCTGCTCAACCTGACGCTGGCCGAAGCGCTGGAGCCGCTGGACCTGCCCTTCATGATTTCGGATGCCCTGCTGCTGCAAAAAGGGCTGTTTGCCGCCCCCTTGCAGCTGGCCCAGGCTTGCGAGCAGGACGATGGCGAACGCATCACCGAGCTGGCCGAGCAAATGGATGTAGACCTTGATCAGGTCAGCAGCGTGTATATGGAAGCGGTGGTGTGGGCGCAGGAAGTACTGAGCGAGAGCGAAGTACAAAGCAATGTAGAAGCGGTGTAACGCAACCATCCCCCCCCGGAGCCAGTTCCACCTACCGGGGAAGGAGCAGGTCGGTTGGCTATGCTCTGCCAGCCGACCCCAGTCCGGCACTAGTCGCGTGCGCGCTTGCCAGGCTTGCTCCAGTTGACGGTGGCCTGATGTCGGTCATCATCTTCGGTATGCAGGTAACGCCGGGTGGTTTCAATCTGAGAATGACGCAGATTCTGACTGACAGTCAGCAGCGGCAGGCCGGCCTCCAACTGATGCGAGGCCGAACTGTGTCGCAACCAGTGCGTGGTGGCGTGTTCCAGATTGCCGGCAATCTGGCTGTGGCCGCTGGCTCGGGCATCATCTGCGGCGGATTTCATGATGGATTTGATGATTTTGTACAGCGAATCGGCGCGGATTGCGGCCATTTCACCATACACGCTGCAAACCAGCGGCGTGGTTTCAGCCGGCGAGGGCAGGGGAGTCAGTCCCAGAAAACTGCGATAGCGCTGCAAGGCAGTCAACAGGGCAGCCGGCACCGGTACCAACCCCTCCTTGTCACCTTTTCCCGTCACCCGGAACCACCAGTTGCCCCGGATCAGCCGTATGTCTGCCATGCGTGCTGCTGGAATTTCGCGCAAGCGTGCCGCAGTGTAGTAGTACAACGAAATAATCCACAAAGCCCGCTCGGCATGGCGTTTTTCCCGCTCGGTTTCTGCCGGCAGGGTCTCCAGCCAGTTGAACAGGAAATCGATGGTTTCCTTTTCCAGCAGGCGTTCATCATGAATGGCCCGTGCGTCGGGTGAGCGGCCACGCTTGAGTGCGAACGGGTTGTGGCGCAGATAGCCAGCCTCAACCAGATAGCGGAACAGATTGGCCAGGATGACCTGGGCCTGCAGGCAGGACGATTCCGACAAACCGTGCTTGTGCGGCGACCACTTGGCAAATGGTTTCCAGTCAGGATGGCTGCGCGGCCGGGTTGGCCCGCACCAGCTGACATCCGGATTGCGCAGAAAATCGCTGTATTCCAGCACGTCATCACGATTGATATCCGACAGGTTCTTGCCGCGCTTGAGCGAGGCCCACAGCAAAAAGCGCTCGGCCTCCTTGCGATACGAATCCAGCGTTCGCGGCCGGCTGTGGTATTCCTTGAGCCAGGTGCGCACAGCCTCGACATCGGAATCGGCATCAATCAGGCAAGCGCCTTGCTGGCGATTCCAGCCGTGGGCCGTAGCAGGCTGCAGCGTCGCCGAACTGGCAGTTGCCGACTCGCCATCTGATTCAATGATCAAGGCAGGGAAATTCAATCAGTCACTCCAGCACCAGCTAAAACCGCCAATGGTACGGTTGTTAATTTGTAAGAATACATTGAAATAAATATCAACATTATGTGGATAATGGTGAATTATAACCGGGTTTTTGCCAGCTCGCCTGCTCTTGTCAATGATCAAACGCACCGTTGGCGTTGCTTGTGACGCTAAGGGATTCTGCCCGCAGGGGAGGTGTGGCCCTACGCGCTCTGTCAGGGTGATTCCAAGACGTCCGGGCCGCCAGCAAGACCCCGACCCGACGCACAGCCCCAACCGGTTCAGAGAGTCGAAGCCATCTTAGCTGAGGGTTCGCCGGTGAGCTATGCGCTCTTGCTTGTGCTGCCGCCGCCATTTGCAGTACCAGCTTGGTTGCACAGCCTTATGCCGTAAGTCTAGATGCAGCCAGCAAGTCACCGGTTCACTTAACCAGGCTCATTCAGCATTCATCCTGCTGCCACAGTCCACGCGTGAACTATGGTCCGACTGGGCTTCATCTGAAAGCCAGTCAGCCACAGCTGATCAAGCGCTGGATCAGCACCCATCACCGAATGTGCGACTTACTGCAACGTTTGGACTGATCTGCGTAACTACACACCGACTGGCCACGCAAATCATCAAGGGTCGCTTGCTTATGCATGCTCAATCTCGCATACAAGTCCATTACGGCGCTGCGTGCAGGATCTACCGCTCGCAATAACCACCAGTCGCGTAGCGTGTACTCACACATGCGTTATCAATCACTGCGCACCAATCACAATCGCTAATTTGACATAATATATATTATGCGAACTAACGTAAATCGCGGAATTGAGCAAAAACCATGCTCTTGCAATGGTCATATATGGCTTCTCACCCGACTGGCTGGCCGTTACCATAGTTGGCTTGACCCACCGCACTGAAAGACAAGCATCATGCAATACCGCAAGTTGGGCGACACCGATATCTCAGTCAGCGTGATCGCTCTGGGCACCATGACCTGGGGCGAACAGAATACCGAGGCCGAAGCACATAGTCAGATCGATCTGGCGCTGGAGCACGGCGTTAACCTGATTGACGCTGCCGAGATGTATCCGGTACCGCCACGGCCGGAAACCCAGGGCTTGACCGAGAGCTATATCGGCAGCTGGCTGAAAAAATCCGGCTTGCGTGAGCGCATTGTGCTGGCCAGCAAGGCTGTTGGCCCGGCGTCCGATCCCAAGCGACCAAGCCACTTTCGTGATGGCAAACCGCATTTCGATCGCAAGAACCTGACCCAGGCACTGGACGACAGTCTGCGTCGGCTGCAAACCGATTATCTGGATCTGTATCAGCTGCACTGGCCGGATCGCACCGCCAATACCTTTGGCACACTCGGCTTTCCCTGGCAGGACGATCCGGATGGCAGTACGCCGATCGAGGAAACGCTGGCCATTCTCAAGGAGTTCATTGATGCGGGTAAAATCCGTGCCATTGGTTTGTCCAATGAAACGCCCTGGGGGTTGGCTCAGTTCCTGAAAGCCTCGGAAAATCTGGGTTTGCCACGCGTAGTCAGCATTCAGAATCCTTACAGCTTGCTCAATCGCCTGTTCGAAATCGGTCTATCCGAGTTCAGCCGGCGGGAAAATATTGGTTTGCTGGCTTATTCGCCGCTGGCTTTTGGTGTGTTGTCCGGTAAATACCTGAATGGCGCGCGGCCTGCTGCGGCGCGCTTGACGCTGTTTGAGCGCTTTACCCGCTATAGCAGTGAGGGCGCGGCCCTGGCTGCGCAGGCTTATGTCGATCTGGCACAGCGCCATGGCCTGAGCCCAGCCCAGATGGCACTGGCTTTCGTCAATAGCCGCCCTTTCGTGACCAGCAACATTATTGGTGCAACCACCCTGCCCCAACTGCAGGAAAATCTGGACAGCATTCATTTGACGCTGGATGAGGCGCTTACGCAGGAGCTGGAGGCGATTCACAGCCGCATGCCCAACCCCTGCCCTTGAGTTCTGTTTTGCCAGACGTAAAAAAGCCCTGATTTATCAGGGCTTTTTCTTGAATAGTCGTGCCTATCCAGCTTACTCGATGTCTTTTTCGCGCTGATACAGGGCGTAGCTGAAAATCGGCCAGCCGGATGCCAGCGCTTGTTCCAGCGTCAGTTGTTGCGGCTGCCAGTGTTCCGGCTGTTCGTCGTCGAATTCGCCGAACACGTCGTACAGGGTGGCGGACAGTACGTCATCCAGTTCGTCGGCGGATTTCATTTCCACCACGATGAAGTCGTACATTTTTTCCCATTCGCTGGAATTGCGCATCGGGATCTTGAAGAACACCATACTGTTACTCCTGTTATCAATGCGGGCCGCAAGGCTGCGACCCTGCTTCATGTTTCGCTGGGCGCTATCTTACCATTTGCACGGAATTGTTCATCCCCTGTCTGGGACAAGCCGGCGCGCCGGGAGTTTGTTCGACTGCTGCCCGATGGGGCATTTCATTCATCGTCGCCCTCCCCGGCGGCGGCGTCCAGCAAGTGGCCGGGCAGCTGCTTGTTGGGTTTGATACCCATCTTGCGCAGCTTTTCCGCACTGGACAGCAAATTGCCGCGGCCGCTGGAGAGTTGCTTCATGGCATCGCCAAAGGTATCGCGAGTACTGTCCAGCTGCTTGCCCAGTTTTTCCATATTGCCGACGAAGCCAGCCAGCTTGTCGTACATGGCACCGCTCTGCCGGGCAATTTCCTGGGCGTTCTGGTTCTGGTATTCGTAGCGCCAGATGCTGGCCACCGTACGCAGGGTAGCCAGCAGGGTGCTGGGGCCGACGATCATGATGCGCCGCTCGAAGGCCTCGTTGAACAGGCTCATGTCTTGCTGCACTGCCAGCAGATAGGCCGGCTCGACTGGAATGAACATGAAAACGAAATCGACGGTATTGAGGTGATAAAGATCCTGGTAGCGCTTTTCCGACAAGCTGCGAATATGCTGGCGGATGGCCGCCACATGCAGTTTCAGCTCTTGTTCACGCACGGATTCGTCATCGCTGGCCACATAGCGCACATAGGCATTGAGGCTGACCTTGGAATCAACCACCAGCTGCTTGCCTTCCGGCAGGTCGATCACCACGTCGGGTTGGTAGCGCTTGAGGCCATCTTCGGTTTCCACCACATCTGACACCTGCACCCGGTATTCGCGGTCACGGGTCAGGCCAGATGTTTCCAGCACCTTTTCCAGCACCATCTCACCCCAGCCACCCTGAGTCTTGTTGCTGGCACCGGTCAGCGCCTGGGTCAGTGCCACTGCATCGTGGTTCAGCCGGGTATTCAGTTCCTGCAGGCGGCGCAGTTCGTTCTCCAGCGTCAGTCGTTCTTTGGAGTCCTTGTCATAGGTGTCCTGCACCAGCTTGCCAAAGCCCTGGATGCGCTCGTGCAGCGGCCCCAGCATGGCACCGATGTTCTGCTGGTTCTGCTCGGTAAACCGTTTGGATTTTTCTTCGAGAATATCGCTGGCCAGCGCCTTGAACTGGTTGCTGAGCATTTCACGTGCTTCGCTGAGCAAGGCCAGCTTTTCGGCCGATTGCTGCTTTTCCTGCTGCAACAGGGTTTGCAGTTCCAGCTCCCTGCCGCCCAGTCGCACCAGTTCATCTGCATGCTGGCGCAATTGCTGCTGCTGTTGCTGCCACTCGCTACGCAGCTGCTCCAGCTGTTTGACTTGCTCCTGCCGGCTGGCCCAATGCGCTGCGGTCTGTTGCTGTGCCTCGTTCAACTGCTGGCGCAGGGTGGCTAGTTCCTGCTGCAGCCGGCTCTCACGCTGCGCGGCCTGCGTACCATTGTCCTGTGCTGCCTGCAGCTGCGCCTGCAGGGTGGCTTCGCGCTGCAGCCATTGCTGGTATTCCAGCTGCTGGCGGCGCTGTAGTTGGTAACGCGCCAGCAGCAGGCCGCTTGCCGCGCCCAGTAATATACCCAGTGCCAACTCAATCATCGCTTCATCCTGCTACCTGTCGGTTTGCTGGCAAGCATAGCCGATAATTTGAATTCGTACCAATTCATCCGCAATGCTGCTGCCTTGTCATGTGCTGGCTTGTTTCCATGAGGTCGGGCGTCAGTTCCTGCGGCCTGCCTCCGCATTCATTTATGACCATGGAAACTTCCTGACATGCAGCCATGTCAGCCACCAAGCTTCATGCTTCGGCACAAAATACCTTCCGCGTAGGCAATGCGGTCATGCCGTATCCCGTTTCCATCCATATCCAGCCCGCAAGGTTCTTACCATGCCCAGTCTTCAACCATTTTTACAGCACATCCAGGCGCGCAATCCCGATCAGCCAGAATACTTGCAAGCGGTAAGCGAGGTCATCGCCAGCCTGGAACCGTTTTTGCAGCAGCATCCGCGCTATACCGAGCAGTCCTTACTGGAGCGGCTGGTCGAGCCCGAGCGCATCGTGATGTTCCGCGTCTGCTGGACCGACGACCACGGCCGGGTGCAGGTCAATCGTGGCTATCGCATCCAGCACAGCATGGCCATTGGCCCTTACAAGGGCGGCATTCGCTTCCATCCCTCGGTCAATCTGTCGGTACTGAAGTTTCTGGCGTTTGAGCAAACCCTGAAAAACGCACTGACCACCTTGCCGATGGGCGGAGCCAAAGGCGGTGCCGATTTCGACCCCAAGGGCAAGAGCCCGGCCGAGGTGATGCGCTTTTGCCAGGCATTTGCCAGCGAACTGCAACGCCATATCGGCGCGGATACTGATGTGCCAGCCGGCGACATTGGCGTCGGCGGCCGCGAAGTGGGCTATATGGCCGGCATGGTGAAGAAGCTGAGCAATCGTGCCGACTGCGTGTTTACTGGCAAGGGGCTGAGTTATGGCGGCTCGCTGATGCGGCCGGAAGCCACCGGTTTTGGCACGGTTTATTTCGCTCAGGAGATGCTGCAGACCCGTGGCCTGTCGCTGGAAGGCTTGCGCGTCAGCGTGTCTGGCTCAGGCAATGTGGCGCAATACGCGGTGGTCAAGGCCATGGAGCTGGGCGCCAAGGTGCTGACGGCTTCCGACTCCAGCGGCACGGTTATCGATGAGGCTGGTTTTACCACCGCAAAGCTGGCTGAGCTGATGGAAGTGAAAAACCATTTGTATGGTCGGGTCAGCGACTATGCCGCCCGCCTGGGGCTGCCGTTTCATGCCGGCATCCGCCCCTGGGGTGTGCCGGTGGACGTTGCCCTGCCCTGCGCCACCCAGAACGAACTGAATGAAAGCGATGCGCGCCAACTGATTGCCAATGGTGTGTGCTGTGTGGCCGAGGGGGCAAACATGCCCTCCACGCTGGAAGCCGTGCGCTTGTTCGAGGAAGCTGGCGTGCTGTATGCCCCGGGCAAGGCCAGTAATGCGGGCGGGGTGGCGACCTCCGGCCTCGAGATGAGCCAGAACGCCGCCCGGCTGAACTGGAGCCATGGCGAGGTTGATGCGCGCCTGCACGCCATCATGCAGGGTATTCATCAGGCCTGCCTGGCTCACGGCCGCGGGCCGGATGGCCGCCACAGCTATGTGCGCGGTGCCAATATCGCCGGTTTTGTCAAAGTGGCGGATGCCATGCTGGCGCAAGGCGTGTTGTAACCTTGGGACTGGCGGCGGCTGGGAGATATCAGCCACCGTCAGTTCAAGCGCAATGGACTATTCTGCCGCCGCCCAGTGTTGCAGATAGATCTGCAGCTCCTTGCGGCCCTGCCATTCATTGGCCACCAGTTGGTAGACGGCATTGATATTGTCCGGCAGCCAATCCACCTGGTTGAACAGCATGGCGTCGAATTCCTGACCCTGCTTGGCAATACGCAGTTTCAGATGCTTATCACCCACTACCCGCTGGCTCATCACGGCAAAACGGTCGTAAAAATACGGCACCGGGAAGCCCTGCCCCCACACCTCGGCCGCCAGTTCTTCAGCAAAAGGCAGGTGCAGCTCACGCGCATCCAGCCCGCCATCGGTTTCGATGGTGCGGGTCAGCTGGTTTTCATCCAGCAGCTCGCGCGCCACTTGCTCGAAAGCCTGCTGGAATTCGCCAAAGCGCGCTTCTGCCAGCGTCATGCCGGCTGCCATGGCATGGCCACCGAATTTCAGGATCAGCCCCGGATGGCGCTTGTACACCAGATCCAGCGCATCGCGCAGATGAAAGCCGGGAATGGAACGCCCCGAGCCCTTGATTTCGCCTTCGTCACCAGGGGCGAAAACAATGGATGGCCGATGGAAGCGTTCTTTCAGACGCGAGGCGACAATGCCCACCACGCCCTGATGCCAGTCGTCACGGTATAAGGTGAGGGTGTAGCGGTCAGCCGGATCAAAACTGGCCAGTACGGCCAGGGCTTCGTCCTGCATGCCGTGCTCGATCACCCGGCGCTCGCGGTTGAGCCGGTCCAGCTCCTGCGCCAGCGTCATAGCCTGGCTTTCATTGCCAGCCAGCAGGCAGGCAATGCCCAGACTCATGTCATCCAGCCGCCCGGCAGCATTCAGCCTTGGCCCCAGGGTAAAGCCCAAATCAAAGGTGTTGGCCTTGTAGTGGGCGCG
Organism: Aquitalea sp. FJL05; assembly: GCF_003852595.1. NCBI lineage: Bacteria > Pseudomonadati > Pseudomonadota > Betaproteobacteria > Neisseriales > Chromobacteriaceae > Aquitalea > Aquitalea sp. FJL05. Next base: position 113,741 of record NZ_QAJS01000001.1, on the reverse strand, counting down.
GCCGGCAATGCGAAACAGGGCGGCAATTCCCGGTGCCATGCGTCCGGCGCGCATGCGGCGCAGGCCGTTTTCCACCAAAATGCGGTTGTTCTGGTCCAACCTGACCACGTCAGCCACCGTGCCCAGCGCCACATAATCCAGCAATTCACCCAGATTCGGCTCGGTCTTGCCGGCATACACGCCACGCTGGCGTTGTTCGGCACGCAAGGCCATCAATACATAGAACATCACCCCCACTCCGGCCAGATTCTTGGACGGGAAATCGCAGCCCGGCTGATTGGGGTTGACGATCAGCGCCTGCGGCAGGGTATCGCCCGGCAGGTGATGGTCGGTAATCAATACTTCGATGCCCAGCTCGCGTGCCCGCTCCACCCCGGCCACGCTGGCAATGCCGTTGTCCACGGTGACAATGATGTCCGGCTGGCTTTGCGCGGCCAGTTCGACAATTTCCGGCGTCAGGCCATAGCCGTATTCAAAGCGGTTGGGGACGATGAAGTCCACCTTGCCGCCCAGCATGGATAGGCCTTTTACCGCTACCGAGCACGCGGTTGCACCATCGGCGTCGTAATCGGCCACCACCAGCATGCGCTGGCTGCTTGTGATGGCATCGGCCAGGCGCTGGGCCATGGCCTGGATGTTCTTCATCTGCTGATAAGGCAGCAGGGCCTTGAGGGCGTAGTCCAGCTCCTCGCTGCCGGCGATGCCACGGGCGGCATACAGCCGCGCCATCAGCGGGCTCAGCCCCTGGGCCACCAGGGTGGAGTGAGAGTCTGCGGAGACGCTGCGGGTAACAATGTGCGACATAGTGTTCTCAGTACACGGCAGCCAGCGCTTGCGGCCGCTGCCAGAATTTCCACAGCGCGCGGCGGGAAATGGTTAGCTCGAAACCAGCCGGGCCATGGCACAGCAAGCGCAGCTGTTGCAGCTGCCCCTGCCGTAATAGCTGCAGCAAGGGCGCAAACCAGTCCTGTTCCATGCGCTGCAGTTGTTCGCGCCAGCCCCAGGCGTCGCGATACTGCGCCGCCGCCAGCAGGGCATCCTGCACCAGCAGCACATGCTCGCTATTGCCGGCAGTAGCCAGCAGTCCATCACCAGCGTAAGGGACTGCGTCACAGGGCAGCCCGGCGGCCGTCGCCTGCAGTTGCAGCAGTTCATCATCGGCCAGAACCAGATCTGGCCGCTCCACTGCTGCATCCGGCCCGGCTTCGATGGCATCGCCCCACAGCCAGACACTGTTGACCGGCAACTCGCCGCGCGCTTCGCGCTCATCATTCAGCGGGTGGATGTACAGCAGCATCTGCATCTCATTGAGCAGACGACTCCAGTGCAGGCCGCGCTCACCAGCGGGCAGGTGTTCGTTGACGTTTTCTCCCACGGCATCCGGCAGCGGGGTAAACGTGGCCCGGCTGGCATCCGGCAGTTGCAGCAGCCAGCGCCCCGGTTGCGGCGCATGAAATTGCAGACCGTCTTCGGCAAAGTGCTGGTTCAGGCTGAGCAGCAGCGCATCGGCCTCGTGCTGGGCGAGGGCCATTACCCCGACATCGGCCAGCAGGGCGCGGTCGCGGTCGATGCGCACATGCACCGGATCGGCCAGCAGCCAGTGGCCGGCGTCCAGTCCGGCGCGGCGTGCCAGCTGGCTGGCAATGCTTTCACCGGGCATGCCCAGCAGCTGCTGATAGAGCTGGCTCAGCGTCGTGGGTGCGGTTTGCCGGGTTCCGCGCCCCAGCAGAGTGGATAGTGCTGGCAGTGCCAGTCCACGGCAAACTTCGGCCCCGTCATGGGCATCCAGCCAGCTCAGGCCAGGCATCAGCAGTGTCAGCTTCATTGATTGAGGTACAGGCAGGTGGCGGGCATGTTTCATGTCCGCACAGCACTCGGCAGCGAGGCCAAGTCCTTCATTGAATGGATGGTTTTCGGAACTTATGACAGCCGGACCCAACCAAGATGGTCGGGCGCAATGCCACTTGTCACAAACCCTGTATTTTCCCGGAAGCACGCATGGCGTCCACCAAAACATGAATTATCGCAAACTGCTGCAGTTCCCGCAAAATTGTACCCGTCGTCTGATCAATCATCATCTGAGCTGGCTGGGCCTGGCCGCCAGCCTGCCCTTGTTCGGCATGGTCACCGCCTTTGCCGTGGCACCGGGCGACCCGCATGCGGCCGCCGCCGAAGTGCGCCAGCGCATGGTGACCGAAAAACTGGCATTGCCGGCCTTCACTCCGTCGACCAGTGGTACGCGCTACTGGCGCAATGAAACGGTGAATCGTGGCGACACCATTGCCCGCGTACTGAACCGGCTAGGCGTGCGCGATAGTGAGGCGCGGCGTTTTCTTTATTCCAGCCCACTGTCACGCGACCTGCTCAAGCTGAATACCGGTGCCACCCTTGCAGTGGAAACCAGTGATGAGGGCGAACTGTACGCCCTGCGTTTTCTGAATGATGACGAAAACGGCGAAAAAGTGCTGGTGGCCATCGCCAAACAGGGCGATCAATGGCAGGCCAGTGCCGACCCGCTGGCGACCGAGAGCATGGACAGCCTGCGCTCCATCACCATCCGCCGCAGCGCCCAGCGCGAGCTGCAAGCGGCCGGCGTCCCGCGCGAGGTGATGGCGCAACTGGCAGACATCTTTGCCGACCAGTTCGCGCTGGACAGCCTGCAGCCTGGCGACAGCATTCAACTGGTCTTCGAAAGCCTGATCTACAATGGCAGCCCCATTGCCAATGGCAATATCCTGGCTGCTGAAATCAGCCGTGCGGGGCAATGGCATCGCGCCTTCTACTTTGCTCATGACAGTGAAAGCGGTGCCTATTACGATGCAGCCGGTCGGCCGGTCAAAAAGGGTTTCAGCCAGCAGCCGGTAGCCCATTACCGTATCAGCTCGGGCTTTGGCACCCGCTATCATCCGGTGCTGCATTCCCTGCGCATGCATCAGGGCGTCGATTACGCTGCTGCGCCGGGCACGCCCATTGTTGCGCCGGCTGATGGCGTGATCAGCGCCGCCGAAACGCAGAATGGCTATGGCAAAGTCATCACCCTGAGACATAATGCCAAGCTGAGCACGCTGTATGCGCACATGCAGCGTTTTGCCCCCGGCGTGAAGGCGGGCAAGCCGGTCAAGGCTGGCGATCTGCTGGGCTATGTTGGCAGCACCGGGCGTGTCACCGGGCCGCATCTGCACTTTGAGGTGAAACTCAATGGCCAGGCTGTCGATCCTGCCACCGCCGCCCTGCCCGCCCCTGGCCTGGCTGCCGGCCAGCGCCTCGCCTTTGCCAAACTCAGCAGTCAGCTGACAGACAAGCTGGCGCTATTGCGTGACACGCCGGGAACGATCGCACAACTGGATTGATGGAAAGACCGACGCAGATGACGGAGCGCTATATCGGACTGATGTCCGGCACCAGCCTTGATGGCGTGGACGCAGTTTTGCTGAGCATGGATGCGCAAGGCCGTCCTTGCGTCGAGGCCGACAGCTTTCTGGCCTTTCCGCTGGAAATCCGCCAGCAGGTGCTGCAGTTGCAGCCCACGGGCTCGGACGAGCTGGATCGCGCCGCACGGCTGGGGAATGAGCTGGCCCGGCTGTATGCCGAAGTGGTCGCGCAACTCTTGGCCGAGCAGCGGCTGCCTCCTGCTGCCATCACGGCTATCGGCTGCCACGGCCAGACCATCCGCCATGCCCCGCATGCCGGCTACACGCTGCAGATTGGCAACCACGCGCTGCTGGCCGAGCTATCCGGCATCGACGTGATCGGCGATTTTCGCAGCCGCGACGTCGCTGCGGGTGGTCATGGCGCACCGCTGGTACCGGCATTTCATCAACATGTTTTTGCCAGCGACGCGGAAAATCGCGTCATTCTGAATATCGGTGGCATCAGCAATCTGACCCGGCTGGCCAGTGGCACCGCGGTCATCGGCTTTGACTGTGGTCCGGGCAATATGCTGCTGGATGCCTGGTGCCAACGCCGCACCGGTGCCGGCTTCGATGCCAATGGCGACTGGGCGGCCAGTGGCCGGCTGCATACACCACTGTTGCAGCAGATGCTGGATGAACCCTTTTTCCGCTTGCCGCCACCCAAAAGCACCGGGCGTGACCTGTTCGATCTGGCCTGGCTGGAAGCCCAACTGGCGCTGCAGCCAGACATTCCGGCAGCCGACGTCCAGCACACCCTGCTGCAGCTGACTGCCCACAGTATTGCCGATGCCATTACCCGCTACTGTCCGGACACCCGCAGCGTCTACGTTTGCGGTGGAGGCGCGCTGAATGTCGCGCTGATGCAGGCCTTGCAACAGCAGCTGCCGCAACTGCTCATCAGCAGCACGGCCGCACTGGGTTTGCCCGTGCATCAGGTGGAAGCGGCTGCGTTCGCCTGGCTGGCCTGGTGTTTCTGTCAGCGCCAGTCCGCCAATCTGCCGGATGTTACCGGTGCCAGCGGGTTGCGGGTGCTCGGTGCCCTCTATCCGCGCTGAGCCGGCGCACCGGCCGGTAGCCTGACAACGCCAGCCACTCTGAGTGGCCTTGTCAGGCTATAATCAGCCACTGTCATAGCCCATAACGAGAAAAATGCGACTTTTCAAAAGAAAGGCCGTCGTCAAGAACAGTCAAACGCCATTGCCCCCCAAGCTTGCCAGCCTGCTGCGCGAAGCCTGGTGGCTGCTGATGGCCGTTGCTGCGGTCTACTTGGTGCTGGTACTTGCCAGCTATTCCGCACAAGACCCTTCCTGGTCACATAGCTCCTCCGACCCTACCGTGCGCAATTACGGCGGCGCGTTCGGCGCCTGGCTGTCCGACATGCTGCTCTATGTATTCGGCCTGTCCGCCTGGTGGCTGGTGGTGTTCTGCCTGGTGGCCATCGCCTGGGGCTACCGCCGCATGGAAACGCTGGGTTTTCGCCTCAATCCGATGACGCTGGCCGCCATGGGCGGTTTCTTCCTGCTGTTGCTGTCCAGCTCCAGCGTGGAAGGCATCGTCCTGGCCAGCAAACAGCTGAACTTGCCGCTGACTGCCGGCGGCATGCTGGGACACTGGCTGGGCAAAGCCCTGTCACATGGCCTGGGCCTGCCCGGTGCTTACCTGCTGCTGTCGGTGAGCGGGGCCATCGGCTTTTCGCTGTTCACCGGCCTGTCCTGGCTGGACATCATGGAAAGAATCGGTGGCACGCTGGAAGATGGCGTGCTCAAGCTGTGGCATGGCTGGCAGGCGCGCAAGGACCGCGAAATCGGCCGCGAGACCGCCCAGCAGCGCGAAGCCAAGGTCAGCACCGAAAAGAAAAAGCAGGAAGACAAGACTCCGGTGCGCATCGAAGCCACCCTTGCCGAAGTGCCGCTGTCGCCCAAGGTGCAAAAGCCGGTGCAGCAATCGCTGTTTGCCGACCCCAATCGTGGCGAGCTGCCCGGTCTGAGCCTGCTGGAAGCGCCCAAGGATCAGCATGAACCGGTTTCCGCCGAAACGGTGGAATACACTTCGCGCCTGATCGAACGCAAGCTGGCCGACTTCGGTGTGGATGTGAAAGTGATAGCCGCCTACCCCGGTCCGGTGATTACCCGCTATGAAATCGAACCGGCCGTTGGTGTCAAAGGCGCGCAAATCGTCAACCTGATGAAGGACTTGGCGCGCGCGCTGTCGCTGGTATCCGTGCGGGTGGTGGAAACCATCCCCGGCAAGACTTATATGGGTCTGGAGCTGCCCAATCCGAAGCGGCAGATCGTGCGCCTGTCGGAAATCATCGGCTCCGATGGCTACCAGAACATGACCTCCCGCCTGGCCATTGCCGTAGGCAAGGATATCGCTGGCCAGCCCGTTACGGTGGATCTGGCCAAGATGCCGCACGTGCTGGTTGCGGGCACTACTGGCTCGGGCAAGTCAGTGGCGATCAATGCCATGATTTTGTCGCTGCTGTACAAGTCCACGGCGCGTGAAGTGCGTCTGATCATGGTCGACCCGAAAATGCTGGAATTGTCGGTGTATGAAGGCATTCCGCACCTGCTGGCACCCGTGGTCACCGACATGAAACAGGCAGCCAACGCGCTTAACTGGTGCGTGGGCGAAATGGAACGGCGCTACCGCTTGATGTCCAAGCTGGGCGTGCGCAATCTGGCGGGTTACAACCAGAAGATCAAGGATGCGAACAAGGCTGGCGAGAAAATCCCCAATCCCTTCAGCCTGACCCCGGAAACGCCCGAGCCGCTGGATTCCCTGCCGCTGATCGTGGTGGTCATCGACGAGTTGGCTGACTTGATGATGGTGGCTGGCAAGAAAATCGAAGAACTCATTGCCCGCCTGGCCCAGAAAGCCCGTGCCGCCGGCATTCACTTGATTCTGGCCACCCAGCGCCCGTCGGTTGATGTGATTACCGGCCTGATCAAGGCCAATATCCCGACGCGGATTGCCTTTCAGGTATCAAGCAAGATCGACAGCCGCACCATTCTCGACCAGATGGGCGCTGAGGCCTTGCTGGGACAAGGTGACATGCTTTATCTTCCGCCAGGTTCGGGCTACCCCAACCGGGTGCACGGCGCTTTTGTCGCCGATGACGAAGTGCATCACGTGGTGGAGTTCCTCAAGACCACCGGCGAGCCGGACTACATTGAAGGCATACTCAGCGGCCAGAGCGAGGCCGACGAGGGTGCAGCCACCAGTGGCGGCGATGTTGACGGCAGCGGCGAATCCGACCCCTTGTACGACGAGGCAGTCGCCATTGTGGTGAAAACCCGCAAGGCCTCCATTTCTTCAGTGCAGCGGCATTTGCGCATTGGCTATAACCGCGCAGCGCGCCTGATCGAACAAATGGAAAGTGCAGGCCTGGTTTCCGCCATGGAAACCAATGGCAATCGCACAGTACTGGCACCGGCGCGCGAAGACTAAGCCGGCAACGCCCGTCATGCAGTAATTCAACTTGGCCACCGGCTATCCTGCCGGTGGTGCAACCCAGCACCGGTAGCGAGAAACCCATGTCCGGATACCTCCCAGAGCCCCCCTTCTCCCATGACAGCCAGGCCAAGACTGGCATTTTGCTGATCAATCTGGGTACGCCGACAGCGCCCACAGGCCAGGCAGTACGTCCTTATCTCAAGCAATTCCTGTCGGATAGCCGGGTCATTGAGATTCCCAAAGCCGTTTGGTGGCTGATCCTGAATGGCATCATTCTGAATGTGCGGCCGAAAAAATCCGCGAAAAAATACGCCAGCATCTGGAGCAAGGACGGCTCGCCGCTGCTGGTGAACACCCGCAAGCAGACTAGCCTGCTCAAAGGCCTGCTGGGCGAGCAAGGTGTACGCAATGTCGTGGTCGACTACGCCATGCGCTACGGCCAACCCTCGATCGAAAGCGTTATTCAGAACATGCGCGCCCAAGGCGTGGACAAGCTGCTGGTTGTGCCGCTGTATCCGCAATATGCCGGCTCATCCAGTGCCACCGCACTGGATGATGTGTTCCGTGTACTGATGAAGCTGCGCAACATGCCCGAACTGCGCACGGTGCGCCACTTTCATGACGACCCGGGCTATATCGATGCCCTGGCCCAGCAAGTACAGGCGCACTGGCAGCAAAATGGCCGCGCAGAAAAATTGCTGATGAGCTTTCATGGTGTACCGCGTTTCACGCTGGACAAGGGTGACCCCTATCACTGTGAATGCCTGAAAACCGGGCGTTTTCTGGCCGAACGACTGGGCCTGAGCAAGGAACAATACGTGGTCAGCTTCCAGAGCCGTTTTGGTCGTGCCGAGTGGCTGCAGCCCTATACCAGCGCCACACTGGAACAGCTCGGCAAGGCCGGCACCAAAAGTCTGGATGTGATTTGTCCCGGCTTTGTGTCTGATTGCCTGGAAACGCTGGAAGAAATCGCCATGGAAGGCAAACACAGTTTCCAAAGCAGTGGCGGCGGTGAATTTCGCTACATCTCCTGCCTGAATGACAGCCCGCAATGGATTGCTGCATTGGCGGGTATTGTGGGGAAAAATCTTCAAGGCTGGCAGGAAGTTATAGAACAAGATACCGCCAAGCGCCAGCAGCGCGCACAGTCGCTTGGAGCCAGTCGCTGACCTCCGAAAAAATAAATTTTAAACGCCCGAATAAACCCCGTTGACACTCGCGCAAACTGCTCCCCATAATCAGCGCAGCTGGTAGCCATTCCAAAAGAATGGCCTGAATCAGTAATGGGCAAGGTCTGAATTTCAATCAGGCTGCCCGCAGAGATCGCCAAGTCTACATAGATAAGATCAGGGGAAATAAAATATGAATAAGTATGCTCGTCTGAGCCTCATCGCTGCTGCTGCCATGACCCTGGCTGCCTGCGGCAAACAAGAGCAACCGGCCGCTACCGACGCCTCCGCTCCCGCAGCTGCGGCCAGCACCGGTGGCGACGTGACCGTCAAGATCGGTCAGGTATCCCCGATGTCCGGCCCGATCTCGCATCTGGGCAAAGACAACGAATTTGGCGCCAAGCTGGCCATCGAAGACCTGAACGCTGAAGGCGTTGAGATCGGCGGCAAGAAAGTCAAGTTCGAACTGGTTTCCGAAGATGACCAGGGCGATCCGAAAATCGGTACCCAGGTTGCTCAGCGCCTGGTTGATGCTGGCGTAGTCGGCGTGGTTGGCCACCTGAACTCCGGCACCACCATCCCGGCATCCAAGATCTACTCCGACGCAGGCCTGCCGCAGATTTCCCCGTCCGCCACCAACCCGGACTACACCAAGCAAGGCTTCAAGACCACCTTCCGCGTAATCGCCAACGACGTGCAGCAAGGCACGGCGCTGGGTCAGTTCGCTGCTGATGGCCTGAAAGCCAAGAAGGTCGCCATCATCGACGACCGTACCGCTTACGGCCAAGGCCTGGCAGACGAGTTTGAAAAAGCCGTCAAAGCCAAGGGCGTGGATGTGGTTAAACGCGAGTTCACCACCAACACCGCTACTGACTTCAATGCCATTCTGACCTCCATCAAGGCTACCAAGCCGGACGTCATCTTCTACGGCGGCATGGACGCACAAGCTGGCCCGCTGGCCAAGCAGATGAGCCGTCTGGGCATCAAGGCCAAGTTGATGGGTGGCGATGGCTGGCAGACCCCGGAATTCATCAAGCTGGCTGGCGACGCTTCTGAAGGTCAGTTCTCCTCCAGCTGCGGCGTTCCGCGCGACAAGATGCCGGGTTTTGCTGCCTTCAACGACAAGTTCAAGGCCAAGTTCAACACCGAAGTACAAATCTACGCTCCGTATGAATACGATGCCGTACGTGTACTGGTTGACTCGATGAAGCGTGCCAAGTCCACCGATCCCAAGGTATACCTGCCGGAAGTGGGCAAGACCGACTACACCGGCGTAACCGGCAAGATCACCTTTGACGACAAGGGCGACATCAAGAATGGTGCCGTTACCGTGTATCAGGTCAAGGGCGGCAAGTGGGAAGTGGTTTCCACTGTCGGCGGCGCACCTGCTGCTGCCAGCGCAGCTCAGTAATTCCCCCTCGCATCACCAGAAAAGCGCAGCTTCGGCTGCGCTTTTTTTATGTCTGGCCTTGAGCGTAAGCAGCCATTTTCACGGCTGCCTGATCTGGATCAGCCACAAAGGTTGACGAAATGCTGCGGAACAACAAAAATGTCCGGGTCAGTGGCGTAGATTGTATCCAGTCCATGCCATCAACAGACCCTACCACCCCCGGGGTGTGCTGACATGAAATGCCAAAAGCTTTCGTGGCGAATGACCCTCATCCAATTCTAATTAGACCAGGGCATTTCCATGTATCTCCCGCGTATTACCCTTATCACCGCCGCCGTGCTGGCACTGGCTGCTTGCAGCAAACAGGACGCCGCCGCTCCGCAACAGAACGCATCTGCCGGCGCTGCCGCCAGCGATGCCGTCATCGTCAAGATCGGCTCTGCCAATCCGCTGACCGGCCCGTTCGCCCATTGGGGCCGCGATGCCGACAACGGCGTCAAGCTGGCTGCCGAAGAAGCCACTGCGGAAAACCTGAAACTGGACGGCAAGCCGGTCAAGTTTGAAGTCGTGTCGGAAGATGACCAGGCCGACCCGAAAACCGCCACCCAGGTGGCACAGCGCTTTGTCGATAACAAGGTTGCCGGCGTCATCGGCCACCTGACTTCCGGCGCAGCGATCCCGGCCTCCAAAATCTACTCCGACGCGGGCATTCCGATGATTGCCGGTTCGGTAACCAGCCCCAAGTTCACTGAACAAGGCTTCAAGAACACCTTCCGCATCATTGCCAATGACCAGCAGCAGGGACAGGCGCTGGCCAAATTTGCGGTGGGCGATCTCAAGCGTGCACGCATTGCCATCATCGATGACCGCACCACCTACGGCCAAGGCCTGGCGGATGACTTCTCCAAATCGGTAGAAGCAGCCGGCGGCAAGGTGGTAAAGCGTGAATTCACCACCAATAGCGCTACCGACTTCATGGCCATCCTCACCTCCATCAAGGGTGAAAAGCCGGACCTGGTATTCTACGGCGGCATGGATGCCCAGGCAGGCCCGATGGTGAAGCAGATGCGCAAGCTGGGCATTACCGCTGACTTCATGGGTGCCGATGGCGTGAATACCGCCGAATTCGGCAAGCTGGGCGGCAAGGATGCCGACGGCAGCTACGCTTCCAGCGCTGGCGCCCCCAAGGAAAGCATGCCGGGCTTTGCTGCCTTCAATGACAAGTTCAAGAAGCGCTTCAATGCTGAAATCCAGGCTTATGCACCGTACACCTACGATGCAACCCGCGTGATGATCGAAGCCATGAAGCGTGCCGGCTCGGCCGACCCGGCCAAGTACCTGCCGGAAGTGGCCAAGACCAAGCTGCAAGGCGTGACCGGTGAAATCGCCTTCGACCCCAAGGGCAATATCATGAACGGTACGGTTTCCCTGTATCAGCTCAAGAACAGCAAGTGGGAATCGGTGGCCGCCCCGGCCAAGGCAGCAGCCAGCGCAGCACAATAAGCATTTGTGCGATCGCCAAAGAAAAACGGCAGCCACAAGCTGCCGTTTTTCATGCAGTGCACCAGCTTAGTCGCGGAAGCTGGCGGTTTGGCGCGTCATCATGGCCATGCCGGCCTGCTGGATGTCTTCTGACAGCAGCATGGCGGCATTCCAGGTGGCCACATGATTCAGGCTGTCCGCTACGCTGTGGTCGCGGGCATAGTTGAGCATTTCCTTGCTGCCACGCACTGCCAGCGGCGACTTGGCTGCCATCAGGCGTGCGGTTTCCAGTGCTGCGGCCAGTACACTATCCGCATCAGGTAGCAATTTATTGACCAAGCGGATGGCTAGCGCCTCTTCCGCACCAACATCACGCCCGGTCAGCGCCATTTCCCGTGCCATGCCCTGCCCGACCACCCCAGGCAAACGTTGCAGCGTGCCCACATCGGCAACCATGCCGATATCCACTTCACGCACGCCAAATACCGCATCGGCCGCGGCAAAGCGGAAATCGGCTGCCAGCGCAATATCCAGCCCGCCACCCAGACAGGCACCATGAATGGCCGCCACGACCGGCTTGCGGCAGTTCTCCAGGCTGGAAACGGTATCCTGCAGCTGCAAAATAAGCCGCCGCAGCTTTTCGCGCTTACGGCCTTCGCAGTCATCCGCAATCACCGACTGGATGCCCATCAGCATGGCCAAATCGATGCCGGAGCAAAAATGTCGGCCCTGCCCGGCCAGCACCACCGCGCGTACGGTCGGCTCGGCATCTGCCCACTCCATCACCGCCTGCAGCTCCAGCCACATGGCCTGGTTCAGTGCATTAGCCTTGTCGGCGCGGTTAAAGCGCACCAGCGCCACCTTGTCCTGCTGTTCGACGCTAAAGGTTTGCCATTGCATCGCCTGCTCCTTATTGCGGCCGCTTCTTGGGAATCCACGCCCAGACCATCTCGCACTGGATGGGCGATTCACCAGATTCGTCGGTTACCGTGACTTCAACCAGGGTTTCACCCTTATCAATATGGTACAGATCACGAATCTGCGCCTCGCTCAGCGTAGCTACCGCCCGCATGTCTCCTTGCGAGCGCTTGGTGTAATTCACCTTCATCGACTTGAGCAGCATCAGCTTGTCATCCGGCACATTCATGCCCACCACGAAGCCGCTGGCCGTTTCTGCCAGCAAGGCCATGGCTGCCGCATGTACACCCTTGATATGGTTCTGCACCTTGCGCCGGTTGCGAATGGAGACCGTCAGCCGGGTGTGCCCAACTTGTTCAAAGCGCAGGCCGGAAGTGGCAAGAAATGGCACCAGGCGGCCAAACAACAGGGAAAGAACCCTGCTGCGCAGGCCAACAGGCAGTTTTTCCACCTTGTCAGCGATGCGGCTCATGCTGTTTTTCTGATAGTCCATGCGTGTTAGCCCTCTTTGTTATGTCATGGAAGTGGAGTGGCCAGGCCCAACAAGGCCCGGATTTGAATCTTCAGTGCTGGCAGCACTGATTGATCAGTGCGTGCCAGTTGCAGCCCGCCCTGCAGGGCGGCTAGCATCAGCAAACCCATCGCCTGAGCCGTGCCGGCGTACTGCATGCTGCCATCGCTCCTGCCCGCCTCGGCGATGCGTACGGCCCAGTCACGCATCTCGTCGACAAAGGCATTAGCCTCTGCCTGCATTTCGGGTGGCAAGGTCTGGTATTCGGTAGTCAGGATGCCGCTGGGGCAGATTTGCTGGTCGTGCTCGAAATAGGCATCGGTCAGGGTGAAGTAGCGTTCCAGTTGCTGCTGCGGTGCCAGCGTGTGCTGGGCATCGACAAAGCGCTGAAAACGGCGGCGATAACGCTGGATCAGCGCTACGCCCAGATCGGTTTTTTTCGGGTAGTGATAGTGGATGGCGGCATTGCGTACTCCCAGTTCCGAGCTGATGTGCTGGTAGCTGAAAGCATTGAAGCCGCGTGTCAGCAACAGCTGCTCGGCAATATCGAGAATGCGTTTGCTGGTATCGTTTTTGACGTCGGCGGCAGGTTTCATGCGGAAACTCTACTTACTGGTTAGTAAGGTGTCAATCCAATACCCCTGAAAGCTGGACAGGCTTAGCGTATCAGTTATGATGGAAGGCATTTGGCCAACCCTGAGACCGGACCTTTTCCGATGCGACTCAAATTCAGCAAGATGCATGGCCTGGGCAATGATTTTATGGTGATAGACGGCGTCAGACAGACCGTTTCACTGGATACCGACAGAATCCGCCAGCTCGGCAACCGCCACTTCGGCATCGGCTTCGACCAGCTACTGCTGGTGGAGTCTCCCCACGCAGAAAACAACGATTTCCGTTACCGGATTTTCAACAACGATGGCAGCGAAGTAGAGCAATGCGGCAATGGCGCGCGCTGTTTCGCCAAATTTGTTTGCGACCAGAAACTGACCAACAAAAAAGCCATCCGGGTGGAAACCGCCAAAGGCGTGATCATTCCGGAATACCTTGGCCAGAACCAATCCGTGGTCGATATGGGCGTGCCGCGCTTCCGTCCGCTGGACATCCCCTTTGTCGCCGAAGGCGAAGCCATCACCTATCCGCTGGATATCGACAACTACAGTTGCGACATCAGCGTGGTGTCGATGGGGAACCCGCACGCTGTTCAAGTGGTCGATAGTGTCGATACTGCGCCGGTACAGCAACTGGGTGCCCTGATTGAAACCCACCACCGCTTCCCGGAAAAGGTCAACGCCGGCTTCATGCAGATTGTTTCCCGCCATGAAATCCGCTTGCGCGTGTTCGAACGTGGCGCGGGTGAAACCCTGGCCTGCGGCACCGGTGCCTGCGCCGCCGTGGTGGCCGGCATTCGCCGTGGCCTGCTGGATGCCAAGGTGTTGGTGCATACCCGTGGCGGCGATCTGCAGATCGAATGGCATGGCGAAGGCCAGGCCGTACGCATGACCGGTCCGGCCATGACCGTTTTCCAGGGTGAAATCGAAGTCTGAGCAGCCGGCCCCCCCCCATGAAAAGGATGTGATTGATGCATAGCGATGAGGTATTGGCTTATCTGGAGAATCATCCGGACTTCCTGCAGCACCATGCCGACCGTTTCGGCCTGCGTGCTGCAGCCGCCCAGCAGGATCGGGTGGTGGTGTCGCTGGCCGACCGCCAGATGCTGGAGCTGAAAGACCGTAACCGCCAGCTGGAAGCGCGCCTGCATCAACTCATCCGCCATGGCGAGGCCAATGACCAGATCATTCACAGCGCACACCGCCTGTCCTTGACGCTGCAGCGCTGCCTCACCCTGCAGCAGGTGGCCGACGGACTGGCCAGCTGCTTCCAGCAGGACTTTGCCCTTGAGCGCATGGCCTTGCGCCTGTGGCACCCTGCCGCCGAAGCCTCACCGCTGTTCAATGCCCGCCACGAAGTGCAGGCCTTGGCGCGCAATTTGTCGGCCCCCTACTGCGGGCCTTATGTCAACGACGAGGTACTGGGCTGGTTCCCCGCTACGCCGGTGCTGCAGTCTTTCAGCCAGATCCCGCTGACGGATGCCAGCGGCGCGGTCTTTGGCCTGCTGGTACTGGCCAGTGATGATGCCCAGCGCTTTACCTTCGACATGCACACCCATTACCTGGCGCAAATGGGCGAGATCATTTCTGCAGCACTGCTGCGCGTACTGGGCCAGGCATGACCGCAACGCTGGGCGGCTGGATCCTGATTCTCCTGCTGGTAAGTTACTACCTGCACATTCTCTGGCGGCAGATCGCCGCACGCAGTCCGGTGGCCATCGCGGCCTTTGTGGCGGGCTATTTCATGCTGGCGGCGTTATTCCGTCATGCGGAACCCTACCCCGTGCTGCGACCGGTCTGGCTGCCTTTTATCTACTGCTATGTCTGGCTGGCTTTCAGCGCTGCCATCTGGCTGCTGGCGACTGCCAAGGTTTCACGGCGCGGACTGAGCTTTCCCGGTGAGCCACCACTCATCAGTGCCCTGCTCAGTTCGCAGCTGACGTTGAGTCTGGGCACCCTGCTGCTGTCGCCGCTGCTAGACTGGCGCCCGATGGCGGCCTATGTGATGCTGCCGCCGGTAATGGTGGTGATCAGCTATCTGCTATACCGCCTGTTTGCCATTCTGCTGCGGCGTAATGGCAGCAATCGGCTCTCCTGGGCGCTGTTATTGGCCAGCACCCTGCTGTCGCCGTTGCTCAGCATGCAGCTGGGGGCGTGGCTGGCACCTTATCTGCTGGGCTGGACCTGATACGCTCCTACGCGACAATAAAAAACCGGCCCATGGCCGGTTTTTGCTTTTCAGCCTGCAGCTCAGGCCAGGCTGCGGCCCAGTGCCTCAGCCAGTGCTGCCAATTCACCCAGCAATTGCCGGAAATCCTGCGGATTGAGCGCCTGCTCGCCATCGCACCAGGCATTGGCAGGATCGGGGTGGATATCCAGCATCAGTCCATCCGCGCCTGCTGCGATGGCAGCCTTGGCCAGCGAAGGCACCATCCACGCCTTGCCGCCAGCATGGCTGGGGTCGACGATGACCGGCAAATGGGTTTCGCGCTTCAGCACCGGGATGGACGACAAATCCAGCATATTGCGATAACTCGGCTCAAAGCTGCGCACGCCGCGTTCGCAGAAAATGATGTTGTGGTTGCCACCAGCGGCGATGTGCTCGGCTGCCATCAGCCACTCGGTGAGTGTGGCTGATGGGCCGCGCTTGAGAATGACCGGCTTGTTGATCCGCCCTACTTCCTTGAGCAAGCCGACATTCTGCATATTGCGCGCGCCGATTTCGATCATGTCGACATCCAGCTCCAGAAAGGTCTCCAGCATGCGCACGTCCAGCAGTTCGCTCACCATGGGCAGGCCATGCTGGCGCGATTCCTGGCGCAATTGCTCTAGTCCGGCCACGCCTATTCCCGGGAAAGCATAGGGACTGGTACGAGGCTTGAATGCGCCGCCACGCAGCAAGCGGCAGCCGCCAACCTTTACCAGCTCCGCGCACTGGGCCATTTGTTCGGCGGTTTCCACCGCAGCCGGTCCGGCGATGATCTGGATGGCCTTGCCGCCAAAGGCCTGGCCGCGCACGTGCACCACGCTGTCTGCCGGGTGCACTTCACGCGAGACGATGCGGTAATCCTTCACCACCCGCATCGCCCGCTCCACCCCCGGCATCAGCTCGAAAGCATCCGGACTGAATACGCGCTCGTCCCCCACTGCGCCGATGATGGTGCGCTCGGTACCGCGCGAAACATGCTCGCTCAGGCCGGCGGCGCGAATCTTGTCTACTACCGCCTGGATGGTTTCATCGCGGGCGTGCTGCTTCATCACAATAATCATGCTGATTTCCTGCAAGGGAAGATCCGGCCTGCCATTCCAGGCGTGGACCGAGCTAACGGTTTGACTGCGCGATTCTACCAGATCGCTCCAGCCTGCCGGCGGCTGGCTATTTGCGCAGATGCTGCCATTGCCGCGACAGACGGCGGCCCAGCCGCATCCACACGGCTGGCCGCCTGTTACGCAACTGGTGCAGCAAGGTTTGTATGGCCTGCCAGTATGGCGAGGCTGCCAGGCGGGCAAACACATAGGTCTTGAAGCGCAGGAAGGCCTGATAGCTGCGGGCAAACCAGGACACCTGCAGCAGCTGATTGCGGGTCAGGTCGAATAGGCGGGCGGCAATGGCCGTGCCCAGCAGCTTGGTCAGCACAATCACCAGCAGACCAAGCAAAGCATGCCCACGACCGATCAACAACACAGCCATCAGCTTCACCGGCAGCAGGCCCAGCACCGGCAGCAAAAACAGGCTGAGGGCGATTGCCGGCGGGCGGCTGGCAATCCAGCCCTCGATCTGGCGCAGCAGTGGCAGCCGGCCCAGTCTGGCCAGCACTGCCGCCAGCTCGTCCCAGGCGAATTCCTCAAAGGCGATGAGCAGTGCCGCCAGCAGTACCAGCGGCCCGCTCACGATGCGCTTCACGCGCCAGGTAATGGTTTTACAGCGGCTGTCGCACATGGCTGGCTTTATGAAAGACGATGCCTTACAGGTGGGGTCAGGTATGGGCCAGATCAAGCCACTTGGCAGTATGGCGCGGCTGATAATTACGCATGGCATCCAGCAACGTCACGACATCGGGCGAGTGGCTAAACAATTCCATATTGCTTGCCGGCACGAAACCTTCATCCACGGCATGGCGGGTCAGCGCCAGCAACGGCTGATAAAAGCCAGCCACATCCAAGAGCCCAACCGGTTTGTCGTGTACGGCGAGCTGGGCCCAGGTGAGGATTTCAAACAGCTCGTCAAACGTGCCAAAGCCACCGGGCAGCGCCACAAAGCCATCAGCCAGCTCGGCCATCAGCGCCTTGCGCTGATGCATGGTGTCGGTGACATGCAACTCGGTCAGCCCCAGATGGGCGACTTCCTTGGCCTTGAGAAATTCCGGAATCACACCAATCACCTTGCCACCAGCGGCCAGTGCCGCGTCGGCAGCCACGCCCATCAGCCCGACCTTGCCCGCGCCATACACCAGGGTGATGCCCTGCTCGGCCAGCGTGCGGCCAAAAGTGGCGGCCGCGGTGATGTACTCCGGGCGCTGGCCCTTGTTCGAACCACAAAACAGACAAACAGACTTCATGTTGACTCTCTCCCAAAAAGCCGCAGCCGGGTGGAGTGCTCCAGCCCGGCTGCGTATGGCATGTCGATAAGCTTACAAAACGGCTTGCGGGTAGGAACCCAATACCTTGACAAAGGACGTGCGCTCCGCCAGCCCGGCCAGTGCGGTGGCGACATTGGCGTCATCGTGATGACCTTCCATGTCGATAAAGAACACATAGTCCCACAAGCCCGCCCGCGACGGCCGTGATTCGAACTTGGTCATGGAAACGCCATTATCCGCAACCGGTGCCAGCAACTGATGCACGGCACCCGGGCGATTGGGCGCAGCCACCACGATTGATGTCTTGTCCTGCCCGGTTGCCCCTACTTGCTGGTGGCCCAGCACCAGGAAGCGGGTGGTGTTGTTGGGTTCGTCTTCGATGTTTTCTGCCAGCTTGATCAGGCCATAGCGCTCAGCAGCTGCCTGACCGGCAATGGCCGCCGCCTGACCATCTTCGCTGGCCAGCCGGGCCGCTTCGGCATTACTCGCCACCGACACGCGCTCCACGCTGTCCGGCAGGTTCTTGTTCAGCCATTCGTGGCACTGCGCCAAAGCCTGGGCATGGGCATAAACACGGGTAATGCCGGCTACACCTTCCTGCTTGCGCAGCAGATGATGATGTATGCGCAGCACCACTTCACCACAGATGCGCAAGGGGCTGCTGACCATCAAGTCCAGCGTGCGCCCTACCGCGCCTTCGGTGCTGTTTTCCACCGGGGCAACCACATAATCCAGCGCGCGCGATTCCACCAGGCGGAAGGCCTCGTCCACCGAGGCGCAAGCCACGGTATGCGCAGCATGGCCGAAATGTTTGGTGGCTGCCAGCTGGGTAAACGTACCTTCCGGGCCGAGATAGGCGATGGACAGCGGCTTTTCCAGCGCCAGGCATTCCGACATTACCTCGCGGAACAGCCGGGCCACGCTTTCGTTTGGCAGCGGGCCTGGGTTGAGCTGCTGGATGCGGCGCAAGACCTGCGCTTCGCGTTCCGGGCGGTAGATGATGCCGCCACCCTTGATCTCGCCGATTTCGCGGGCGTGATTGGCGCGGCTATTCAGCAGATTGAGAATTTCCACATCGATGGCATCGATGGCGTCGCGGTGTTGCTTCAGCAGTTCTTCTGACACGTAATCAATCTTTCACTATGACAAACTGGCCTTTTCCAATCTGGTAAGTTTCCGCGAGATAGCCTTCCGTCGCAAGCACCAGTCGTATGAAATCGGCACATTCCGCAGCATGCGACAAAACATTGTCCACCACGATCAGCCCGCCCGGGCGCAAAACCCGGCATAAAGCCGGCCAGTAAGCGGCGTAACAGCTGCGGTCAGCATCGAGAAACACCATATCCACGCTACTGTCTGCCTGCGCGGACAAATAAGCGCCGGCATCTTCGCAGCGTAGCGTCGCCTTGTGCGTCAGGGCAAAGTCCTGCAGATGCGCCGCCGCCTGCTGCTGTTTGGCGGGGAGAATATCCAGACTGGTGATGCTGCCGGCGCGGTCGCGCAAGGCCAGCGCCAGCCACAGGGTGGAATAGCCATTGGAGGTGCCAATTTCCAGCACCTGTCGCGGATTGGCATGGCGCAGCAACTGATAGAGAAAACGCCCGGTATCCGGCGTGATGAACAGGTTTTTCTGTGCCCGTTCACCGGTAGCGGCGTCGTGGCGCTCACCCTGCTCCCAGATGGCTTGCAGTCTGGTGAGTACTTGGCTTGTCAGCATAAGCTTTCCCTTTTTGTTATCAGAAGCAGGCGGTAATCAGATCGGCAAAAGACAGGATGAAGCGTGGCTGCTGATACATGGCCAGCAGCCCCAGCAGAATGATGGCAGCCAACAGCAGCCAGCCCGCCGTTTTCATGTCGCCGCCCGTTCGGCAAAGGCGGTGGAGGCGCGCTCGCGTATCGGCAAGTTGGCCAATGCCGCCATGACCCCCAGTACGATGGCAATGCCCCACACCACATTGTAATTGCCGTTCAGGTCATACAGCTTGCCGCCCAGCCACACGCCAAGAAAGCTGCCCACCTGGTGCGAGAAAAACACCGCGCCGGACAACATGCCCAGATGCTGTACGCCAAACTGGCTGGCAATGACCCCATTGGTCAATGGCACGGTGGATAGCCACAAAAAGCCCATGACCGAGGCAAAGACCAGCACCGATGGCACGGACAGCGGCAGCAGCAGAAACAGGCCGATGGCAATGCTGCGCGCCAGATAAATGCCAGCCAGCAAGGGCGGCTTGGCAAAGCGGCTGCCGGCTTCGCCAAACAGGAAGGTGCCAAAGATATTGAACAGGCCGATCAGTGCCAAGGCCATGCTGGCCACATTGCCGCCCATGCCGTGATCGCGCAGATAAGCTGGCAGATGCACGCCGATAAACACCACCTGGAAACCGCAGACGAAGTAGCCGGCCATCAGCAGGCGAAAGCCCGGCTCGGTCCAGGCGCGGCTGAAGGTATGCAACATACCTTGCAGCAAGTGCGGATGACTGTGCGGCTGCGCAGTTTGTGGCAGGGCTGCCGCCTGGCGGGTGAGCGAGCGACCCAGCGGCAGCATCAGCAAGGCGCACACCGCCAGTACCAGCAAGGCCGGCAGCCAGCCCAGGCCGTCAATCAGCGAGCGCTCCAGCGGCACCATGGCGAACTGCCCGAATGAGCCTGCCGCTGCCGTTAATCCCATGGCGCGCGAACGGTAGGCCGCCGGCACGGTACGACCGAGCACGCCGAAAATCACGCTATACGTGGTGCCAGACAATGCCAGCCCCAGCAGTACGCCGGCCGACAGGCTGAACAAGGTTGGCGTGGCCGATACCGTCATCAGCAGCAAGCCGAGGGCATACAGCACGCCACCGCCCAGCAACACCTTGCCCGGGCCGTGGCGGTCGGCCAGCGCGCCGGCAAAGGGCTGGGCCATGCCCCACACCAGATTCTGCATGCCCAGCGCAAAGGCAAAGCTCTCGCGACTCCAGCCAAAGGCCGTCGTCATCGGGGGCATGAAAAAGCCGAAACCGTGGCGCACGCCCATGGCGAGCGAAACGATCAGGCCGCCGGCGAGCAGCAAGCGTTGGATGGAGCGGTCCATGGAATGATTTCCGATATTGTTATGGTCATCCATCATAAGACTGCAGCGCACAAGAAAAAACCCGTGTTGAACACGGGTTTTTGCACACACTGTCGCCACAGCAGAACAATGACACTCAGCCGTGCTGACGGGCGAAGTCCTGCATGAAGTTGGCCAGCGACTTGACGCCTTCGATAGGCATGGCGTTGTAGATGGAGGCACGCATGCCACCCACCACGCGATGACCCTTGAGCTGGATCAGGCCGTTCTTGCGGGCTTCCATCAGGAAGCTCTCCTCCAGCGCGTCGTCCTTCAGGCGGAACACCACATTCATGCGCGAGCGGAACGGCGCATCGATATGCGTGTGGTAAAAGCCTTCGCTGGCCTCGATGGCGTGATACAACAGGCCGGCCTTTTCCGCATTGCGGCTTTCCATGCCCTTGACCCCGCCCAGCTGCTTCAGCCACTTGAACACCAGGCCGGCAATATAAATGGGATAGGTCGCCGGCGTGTTGTACATGGAGTCGGCATCGGCGTGCGTCTGATAATTCAGCATGGTCGGCAGGTCGGCACGGGCGCGGCCCAACAGGTCCTCGCGCACCAGCAACACCACCAGACCGGACGGGCCGATATTCTTCTGCGCGCCGGCGTAGATCAGGCCGAACTTGCTGACATCCACTTCGCGTGACAGGAAGTCGGACGACATGTCACAAACCAGCGGCACGCCTTGATCGGCAGGCACAAAGGGGAATTGCAGGCCGCCGATGGTTTCATTCGAGGTGTAGTGCAGATAGGCGGCGTTGGGGTCGCGCTGCCAGGTTTCCTCTGCCGGTACATAGGCAAAATTGCGGTCTTCGCTGCTGGCCACCACATTGACATTGCAATAACGGCGCGCTTCCTTGACCGCCAGCTTGGACCAGTGGCCGGTATTGACGATGTCCACCGACTGCTTGTCGCCCAGCAGGTTGAGCGGCACCATGGAAAACTGCAGGGAAGCGCCGCCCTGCAGGAACAGCACCTTGTAGCCGGCCGGTACCTGCATCAGCTCGCGCAGATCGTGTTCGGCATCATGGATGATTTCCATGAACTCCTTGCCGCGATGGCTCATTTCCATTACCGACATGCCGGAGCCGTGCCAGTCCAGCATTTCGCTCTGGGCTTGAGCCAGTACTTCGTGGGGCAATACCGCCGGTCCGGCAGAAAAGTTATACACCTTGGCCATGTCTGTCCTCAGTCATTGCTTCAATGTTGCGGCATGACCCGGCAGGCCATGCCGGTGTGTGTCACTGCGTAAGCAGGAAATGGGCCCGGGCAACAGCCACCGGCTTGCGGCGGTCTTCCTGCCAGGCTTCTATCAATACATGGGCGACGCGCTTGCCCTGCTTGGTGATTTCGCAGCGGGCAAACAGGGTTTGCGGCCGGCCTGAGCGCAGGTAATCCAGCGAAAAATCGACAATCTTGGGTGCCTCCAGCGATTCGCGATGCCAGATCAGGTGCAAGAGCGCGGCATTTTCCAGAAAGCCGCCAATCAGCCCGCCGTGCAGCGCCGGTAAGGCGGTATTGCCGACATTGCGTGGATGGAACGGCAGCTGAAACAGCAATTCGCCATCATCGCCAGTGCTGACTTCCACGCCCATCAGGCGGGCATAGGGAATGGCCTCGCACAGTGCGGCGACATTATTGTCATCGCGCAGGGCGGCCAGTTGCTGCATGAATTGGCTCATCAGGCCCCCTCTTTCAGCATGGAGGCACGGCTGGATTCACGCATGAAGGTAGCCACGCCATGGGCGATGGGGTCAGACGGGTTGTCGTGGTAGCACACCGCACGGGTGAAGGCGATCTGACTGGCCAGGCGGTAGCATTCGGCCTGGCAGTAGATGGCCTTGCCCGGTGTTGCTGCCTTGAGATAGTCGATGCGCAGGTCGAGCGTGGCGATGGTTTCAAAGTCTGGCAGGCAGGCGGTAACCGAAATGGCACTGGTGGTATCCACCAGCGAGGTGATGACCCCGCCGTGGATGGTGCCGCTGGCCGGGTTGCCGACCAGATCTTCACGCCAGTCCACTTTCAGGGTGGGTTGGCGGCCCTCGGTGCCCAGATACTGGAAACCGAGGGTGGCGCAGTGCGGCAAGGAGACGAAGAGCGCGCTCATCGTCTCCAGTACCTGCGCATTGGCAGGCGTTGCCGTCATGCCTCGGCGTCCCCTGCACTGGCGGCGTCGGCTGCCGGTGCGTCAGCCGCATCACCGTCGACCACTTCCGCCTCTTCGTCAGACTCGCCTTCGGCAACCTTTTCCAGGCCGATCAGTTTCTCGCCCTCGTCCAGATTGATCAGGCGGACGCCTTGGGCCGAGCGGCCGGTTTCGCGCACTTCCGACACCTTGGTGCGAATCAGCACGCCACCGGTGGTGATCAGCATCACATCGTCGCTGTCTTCCACCAGGCTGGCCGCAACCAGCTTGAGGCCAGTCTTGTCGGTCAGGTCCATCGCGATCACGCCCTGGGTGCCACGGCTGGTATGGCGGAACTCGCCGGTGCGGGTGCGCTTGCCATAGCCGCCATCGCTGGCGGTCAGCACTTGCTGCTCTTCCGAATTGGTGACCAGCAGCGAAATCACGTGCTGACCTTCGGCCAGCATCATGCCACGCACACCGGCTGCAGTACGGCCCATCGGGCGCACATCGGTTTCGCTGAAGCGCACGGCCTTGCCGCCATCGGAGAACAGCATGATCTGCTCGTTGCCGGAAGTCAGCGCCACGCCGATCAGGTTGTCGCCCTCATCCAGACGCACGGCGATGATGCCGGCAGTACGCGGGCGGGAGAAGGCTTCCAGCGGGGTTTTCTTCACCGTACCGTTGGCGGTACACATGAAGATGAACGGGCCCTTGGCCTTGAGGGCGGCGGCTTCGTCGTCCTCGATCTCGTCCTCGACTTCACCGTCGGTAAAGGCCTTGATCGGCAGCAATGCGTTGATCTTTTCGCCATCAGCCAGCGGCAGCACATTCACCATCGGCTTGCCACGGCTGTTGCGGCCGCCTTGCGGCAGATTGTAGACCTTGATCCAGTAGCAGCGACCCTTGCTGGAGAAGCACAGCACGTAGTCGTGGGTATTGGCCACGAACAGGGTGTCGATGAAATCGTCATCCTTGGTGGCTGCAGCCTGCTTGCCACGACCGCCGCGGCGCTGCGAGCGGTAGTCGTCGATCGGCTGGGTCTTGATATAGCCGGTATGGGAAATGGTCACCACCATGTCTTGCGGGGTGATCAGGTCCTCGATGTTGATGTCGCCACCAAACGGCTCGATTTCGGAGCGGCGGCCATCGCCAAACTGGGTCTTGATGGCCAGCAGCTCGTCACCGATGATCTGGTTGATGCGTTCCGGGCGTTCCAGAATGTCGATCAAATCCAGAATGATGGCCATGATGTCGCGGTATTCGCCGACGATCTTGTCCTGCTCCAGGCCGGTCAGGCGTTGCAGGCGCATTTCCAGAATGGCCTGAGCCTGGGCGTCGGACAGGCGGTAGCCGTCCGCGTGCAGGCCGAACTCGACATCCAGACCATCCGGGCGGGCCTTGCTCTGGTCCACGCGCGACAGCATTTCTTCCACCAGCTCGGAGCGCCACGGGCGCGCCATCAGCGCGATCTTGGCGGCCGGCGGGGTTTCCGAGGCCTTGATCAGGGCAATGATGTCGTCCACATTGGACAGCGCCACCGCCAGACCTTCCAGGATATGGCCACGTTCGCGTGCCTTGCGCAGCTCGAAAATGGTGCGACGGGTAACGACTTCGCGGCGGTGACGCAGGAATTCGTCAATGATCTGCTTCAGGTTCAACAGGCGCGGCTGGCCATCGACCAGGGCCACCATATTGATGCCGAAGCTGTCTTGCAGCTGGGTCAGCTTGAACAGGTGGTTGAGCACCACTTCCGGCATTTCGCCGCGTTTGAGCTCGATCACCACGCGCATGCCGGACTTGTCCGACTCGTCGCGCAGATCGGAAATGCCTTCAATCTGCTTGTCGCGCACCAGTTCGGCAATGCGCTCCAGCAGACGGGACTTGTTCACCTGGTACGGAATTTCGTCGACGATGATGGCCTGGCGATCGCCCTTGCCGATGTCTTCGAAATGAGTGCGGGCGCGCATGATGACGCGGCCGCGACCAGTGCGGTAGCCCTCTTTCACCCCGGCCGTGCCATAGATGATGCCGGCGGTGGGGAAATCAGGTGCCGGAATGATGTCGATCAGATCATCGATGGTCAGTTCCGGATTGGCCAGCAGTGCCAGACAGGCATCCACCACTTCCGTCAGGTTGTGCGGCGGAATGTTGGTGGCCATGCCCACGGCAATGCCGGAGGAGCCATTGATCAGCAGATTGGGGATCTTGGCCGGCAGAATCAGCGGCTCGTGCTCCGAACCATCATAGTTCGGCCCGAAGTCGACGGTTTCCTTGTCGATATCAGCCAGCAGCTCGTGCGCAATGCGCGCCATGCGGATTTCGGTATAACGCATGGCGGCGGCGCTATCGCCATCCACCGAGCCGAAGTTGCCCTGGCCATCCACCAGCGGGTAGCGCAGGCTGAAGTCCTGCGCCATGCGCACGATGGTGTCGTAAACAGCCGAGTCACCGTGCGGGTGATATTTACCGATGACATCGCCTACGATACGCGCCGATTTCTTGTAGGCGCGGTTCCAGTCGTTGGAAAGTTCGTGCATGGCAAACAGCACGCGACGATGTACCGGTTTGAGGCCATCACGCACATCGGGAAGAGCGCGGCCCACGATCACGCTCATGGCGTAATCGAGGTAGGAGCGGCGCATTTCCTCTTCGAGGCTGATTGGGATCGTTTCCTTGGCGAAAAGCTGATCTGTCATGGGTAAATGGCTATCTTTTCAGGAATCAAAAATAGCCTAGATTCTAGCACGTCCACCCCGCCTACGCATGCCTTGTCGCTTGATGGGCAGTCGCGATGACGGCAAGCCGGCCACCGCCCTGCTGCGTCAGGCACTTAGCATCGCCAGCCCGGGAAGCCGCCCACGACACCGCCGCACCTGTCCGAGCCCGACAATGACAAAGGGCCGCTCATGGCGACCCTTTGACCTGTACGACAACAGCCAGTCAGCGCTTGCCGGCTGCTTCTTCGCGCCGACGACGCGCCTCTTCCAGCAGGTAGACCTGATAGTCGTCCAGATCGCCGTCGAAATCCTTGACCCCACCGCGCGAAACCAGCCAGAACTCATCACACACCGCACGCAGCAAGGCGCGGTCGTGACTCACCAGCATGACCGAACCCTCGAACTCGTTCAGCGCCACGCTCAAGGCTTCGCGGGTGGCCAGATCCAGGTGGTTGGTTGGTTCATCCAGCAGCAGCAGATTGGGGCGCTGCCACACGATCATGCACAGCACCAGCCGCGCCTTTTCGCCGCCGCTCATGCTGCCTACCTGCTGCTTGACCATGTCGCCGCTGAAGTTGAAGGTGCCGAGGAAGTTGCGCAGCCCCTGCTCGCGGCAATCATTGGCTGGCGGACGAATGGCCGCCGGAATGTCGCGCGCCAGACGGAACATGTGCTCCAGCGGATTGTCCTGCGGGCGCAGTACGTCCAGCTCCTGCTGCGAGAAGTAGCCGATATTCAGCCCCTTGCCGCGAATGATCTCACCACCGGTTGCCTGCAAGGCCTCTGCCACGGTCTTGACCAGTGTCGACTTGCCCTGCCCGTTTGCCCCCAGAATGCCGATGCGTTGCCCGGCCAGCACCGAGCGATTGACACCACGCACGATGACAGTGGGCGGCGTACCTGCCGGGGCATCCTCTGCCGCCGGATAGCCAAACTCGGCCTGCGACATGGTCAGCATCGGATTGGGCAGGCTTTGCGGCTCCTTGAATTCAAACTGGAAATCCGCCTCGGCCAGCACCGGAGCAATTTTCTCCATCCGCTCCAGCGCCTTGACCCGGCTTTGCGCCTGCTTGGCCTTGCTGGCCTTGGCCTTGAAGCGATTGATGAAGCTTTGCAGATGGGCAATCTTCTCCTGCTGCTTGGCCTGTGCGGCCTGCTGCAGAATCATCTGCTCGGCGCGCATGTCTTCAAACTTGCTGTAATTGCCGCCGTAGCGCACCAGCTTGGCATTGTCGACATGCAAGGTGACATTAGTGACTGCATCTAGGAATTCGCGGTCATGGCTGATCACCACCATGGTGCCGCCATAATTTTTCAGCCAGGCTTCCAGCCAGACCAGCGCGTCCAGATCCAAGTGGTTGGTCGGCTCGTCCAGCAGCAGCAGATCAGACGGACACATCAGCGCGCGGGCCAGTTGCAAGCGCATGCGCCAGCCACCGGAAAAACTGTTTACCGGCTGACTCAGCTCGGCCACGCTAAAGCCCAGGCCCAGAATCAGCGACTGGGCGCGGGCCGGCGCGTCGTGCTCGCCGGCATCATTCAGCGCGGTATAGGCATGCGCCATGCGCATATAGTCTTCGCCCGCCTCGGCTTCGGCCACTTCCAGCCGCGCCGCCAGCAAGGTGGTATCGCCCTCGACCACGAAATCGGTAGCGCTCTGCTCCGTCTCCGGCATGTCCTGCGCCACCTGCGCCATGCGCCACTGCGCTGGGATCGACACATCGCCGCCATCTTCATGCAGGCTGCCATTCAGCACCGCAAACAGGGAGGACTTGCCAGCGCCATTGCGGCCAACCAGGCCCACTTTCTCGCCCGGATTGAGCGTGACCGAGGCGTTGTCGAGCAAAACTTTACTACCGCGACGCAAGGCCACGTTCTTTAAGATAATCATTGAGTCAATCGTGCATTAAATGTGGGCAGTATGGCTTTCACCCAGTGCGGAGTCGGAACATGAGGCCGGTGGCCCGTGGCAGAACTACTAGCGCAGAGATGAGGCTTGCTGTATTGCAAGCGCAAATTATCGCATGAAACAGCACGCCCCCTGTTGCGGATTACACCCAGGCATTTGGCACACCCTAATGCCGGTAGCGATGACAGGAGCCAAATCTCCACTGGCGACAAGCAAGGCCGCCAAGTGATAAGGCAAGCCGAGCCATGTTAGTATTGGCTCCCTGCATCCGTGACGACCAAGCCGGATTGCCAACCATAAAGGCCCAGATTTCACCATGAATCACTCACTTATCAGCCGTGCTCTGCTGCTGGGGGCGCTGCTGCTGGGCGGCATCGCTCACGCAGAGACCGAAGACATCCCCCTGCCGGGCGACGTACAGAGCGCCCCGCTAAAAAGTGCCAAAAAACCGGCACACCGCGTCGCTGACAGCAATGCCACCGCCCCGGCTGCACGCCAGCAGGTAGGCAAAGCCACCAGCCGCAAGCATCATGCCCGCAGCCAAGCGCGCCATCGCAAACACCACGCCACCACACCGGCACGCCATGGCATGACGCCAGCCGCCAAATCCGCCAAGATGCGGGGCAAACAAAATCTGGCAACGCCCGCCAAAAAATCACCCAAAGCCACCGGTCATAAAACAAGCAAAAACAATAAGCTAGCTAAAAAGCCCGCCAAGAAGCATAAAAAAATGCGCTGACAGGCTTGCCAGCCGACCGGCGAGACGCTATATTGCAGCCCTTCGCCGGTGTAGCTCAGTTGGTAGAGCACCTGACTTGTAATCAGGGGGTCGCGAGTTCGATTCCTGCCGCCGGCACCAAACATAAGGCCCTTGAACCCAATGGATTCAAGGGCCTTAGTCATTTCAGGCCATCACACCCGCCTGCCCTGATCTTCTAAAAATCTGGCCTGTCTTCTAAAATCACTCAAAGGTGGCAGTAGCAGCGGGCAACAGAATGTGGCACACCCAGGGTGGGTTCGACTCCCATTATCTTCCGCCATCAGTAAGCCACAAAAAACCACGTCAAACCAGCTAAAACCAAGGTTCTGCAAGGGTTTCAGCCAAACCAACAATAAACCAAAGTGGCTTCCAGCGGCTTCTTTCGGCGTCAAAATTCGCACAAATTTCGCACAGAGAGCGAAGTTACGATCAAGGGAAATACAACAACGATACCAAGCAATTGCGATGTCATTTACATTGCAATGATGACTGCAGTATGGTGCGTTAATTTTGCATGCCATATGGCATGCATCGCTGATCGGGAAAATAGCAATGCCAATTATTGAACATAATTTCACAGATATTGATGAATTTTGGAAATTCATTTCACCAGACGGGGAAATTGTTAACCAAATGGGGCAAATATCCTATCCGATATTCAGAGGACAAGGGGATGCTTCATGGACACTACATCCTGCTGCGCTACGTAAAAATGTAATTGATAAGTATATGCACGAAAGACATGTTTACAGTCAAACTGATCATGTAATTTTTTTCGAGTTTGATTTACTTTCAGCCTATATACACTACAGCGATGAGATGGCACTAACCATCCCAGGGGATTCACAACAATTCAGAGAAGATACTGATTTTTATAATTTCGCCAACAGATTTGGATCGATAGCCAACGAATGGCCAACAAACAATTTCTATCCACTACTCGCATCAGCACAGCACCATGGGATACCAACGAGGCTACTGGACTGGTCAAGATCACCATTTGTGGCTGCATACTTCGCAGCTACACAAGCACTAAATTTTGATATAAATGAAAAAGAAAAAGAAATTGTAGTATGGGCAGCAGACGTAAATAAAATAGATAGATTAAAACACGAAACAGACGAATCAATTACTCAAATTGAATTTTTATCACTACCGGGAGTAACAAGCAAAAATTTAGCAGCCCAAAAGGGTTGCTTTATTCTGTTAAAATGGATTATGGGGCAGTCTAGAGATAACAGATTTAATCCAGGAACATCAATCGAACAAATACTAAGTGATAACAAAGAAATAAATCTATACAAAATTACGCTACCACACAAACAAGTAGGAGAATTGCTATTAAAGTGCAAAAAATATGGATTCTCTGCTGCAACATTATTCCCAGGTAGCGATGGAGCGGGCAGAGCGGCAACCGAATTTAAACTGGCAAAGCTACGTGCCGACAGAATGTAGAATGCAACACGAAATATGGTTGCCGACACCACTGCAAAAAGGATGCAAAGAGCGCATGAATTCGCATGACTGCAACTAGGTACCATCCTAATGCGAAAGCCTTGCCACGGGCCGTTTACGGGGCAATCATGCAGGTGCATATATTTCGACACGTTAAGTGGGCGGGCGAGGCGGGGCTTCGATTGCGCGCGCCGGGGGGCCACAGGGGTGTTTTTGGATATTTTGGGAATGTGTCATGTGTGCTGGTATTGAATTCGCTGGCCGGCGGATACTCTGGTCTGATGACAGCCCACAGCTGCCGATGCTGAGGAAGGACGGCGGCATCAGCTGGGCCGCATGTGGTCCTTTTTCGGCCTGCCCTTGTTGAAGTGCTCGCCGGTCCACACCGGATAGGCTTCATGCGACATGGCCGATGGCGTGGAAAAGTAGGTTTGCCGGTAACGCTTCTGGCTGGCCATGCCGGAAGCCAGCTTGCGCAATTCCTTGTACTTGGGAATCCAGAAATATTCATCCAGGTACAGGTTGCCATGGCGGCCCTGTGCAGTGCGGCTATTGGTGCCAAGGAAATTCAACTCAGCGCCGTTGGGCAGCTTGATCACCTCGCCTTTTAGCTCTACATCGGCCTCCTGCTTGGCAAAGTCCACGATATAGCTGCGGAACTGGTGCGCCTGCGCCTTGCTAGCCGACAGAAAAATCTGATTGCGACCGGTATGCAGCGCGTCGATGAAGGCTTCATGCGCGAAATAGTAAGTGGCACCAATCTGGCGGCTTTTCAGGATATTGCGTATGCGCTCGGTTTCGCCGGCACGGTACCAGTGGCGCTGATAGCCAAACATGCGCTCTTGGAACGCGGCCACCAGTTTGACCTGCTGTTCTTCGCTGATCGCGTTCTGTTCCGGCTTCTGCCGAGGTCCGGCATTGCGCTTGGCCACGCTCGGATTTAGATCCACTTCATTGCCGCCATTGCGGTACTTGCGCACCCGCTCGGTGCGTTCCATCAGCCGGCCTAGCGCATCAAGTTCCTTGTATTCGCCGTTGCCCTTATTGGGCATGGCCACCAGCTGAATGATGCGCGCTTCAAGGGCTGCATCCACCCGATCCAGCGGCGTGCAGTCATCCCACTTATCCCGTTTTTTCCAGCTGTGCAGGGTAGCCGGCTTGATGTCCAGCTGTACGCCAATGCGCGAAATCCGCCAGCCCTGGTGATACAGGGAGCGGGCGACCCGGCGCGGGTCCAGGTCTATCGGTGTCGGGGAAATAGTGTCCATGCCGGGCAGCATGCCGCCCATGCGCGTGCCATTCACTGCCGGGGAGTTGTGCCAGAAGGCCACACAACAGGGATTGATTGAGACAGGCCCAAGCCCACCGCATCCTGTGCGCATCGCACCGACAACACGTCACGACGAACCAGCAAAAGGACAAACCGGAACATGGCAAAAGCTAAGAAATTCATCGTAGCAACCGAGGGTGCAACCTGCGACGGTCGCACTATCAGCCGAACCGATATCGAGCAGATGGCAAAGAGCTATGACCCCAAGGTATATGGCGCTCGGGTCAATCTGGAACACATCAAGGGCATCCTGCCTGACAGCCCGTTCAAGCGCTATGGCGACGTGCTGGAACTGAGTGAAGAAGTAGTCGATGGGAAAAAGCGCCTGTTTGCCGTCATCGACCCGATTGATGAGCTGGTGGCAATGAACAAGGCCCGGCAGAAGGTTTACACCTCCATCGAAATCAACCCGAATTTTGCCGATACCGGCGAAGCCTATCTGGTCGGCCTCGCCGTCACCGATGATCCGGCAAGCCTCGGTACCGAAATGCTGCAGTTTGCCGCCAAGGCCCACACCAACCCGCTGGCCAGCCGCAAGAGCCATCCCGGCAACCTGTTTACCGAAGCCATCGAATTCACCCTGGAGCTGGAAGAAGACGCCGGCCCGTCCATCTTCTCCCGCGTCAAGGAACTGCTGTCCGTCAAGGGCAAAACCGATGCCGCCAAATTTGCTGACCAGTCCGCCGCCATCGAGGCGCTGGCCACCAATCAGCGCGAACTGCAAGAAAACATCACTGCGCTGAATTCCATGCAAAAGACCGTGGAAGAACAGGCCGCCGCCATCACTGCCATGTCTGAAAAGCAGGAAGACATTGTTACCAAGCTGTCGGCATCCCCTGCCAGCCCGGCACGTCCGGCAGCAACCGGCGGCAACGCCGAAACCGTTACCGACTGCTAATCCATACACGCCAGGACCGTGCCCACCCTAGCCAAACCAGACAATTGAACCGGAGTCATCATGCGCAAAGAAACCCGAATCGCATTTAACACCTACAAAGGGGCAATTGCCCGCTTGAATAGTACTCAGGATGTAAGCGAGAAGTTCTCCATTGAACCGAGCGTTCAGCAAACGCTGGAAACTCGCATTCAAGAGTCCAGCGACTTCCTGAGCCGCATCAACAATATCGGCGTTACCGAGCAGGCTGGCGACAAGCTCGGACTCGGTATCGGTAGGCCGGGGATGCGGAAAGTGTCAGCGGCAAGCCCTTCCCCACCTGCCTGATTACCCGCGCCAGCGGCGACAGCCACCGCTTCAACGTAGCCGACCGCAATGCCTATACCGCAGTCAAGGCGCAATGGCAGGACGTGCAGCGCGCCCGGCGCGGCGAAGTCATCGTGGATGCCAACACCCGCTTTGAGCGCCGGGCCACTGTCACCAAACTGGGGAAGAAGAGCAAGCGCACCAAGCTGGCCGCCATCCAGCAAAAGGGCATTGAGCCGAGCGCCAGCAATGTGAAAGTGCTGCGCCATGTCTATGCCAGCGAGGCCACTGCCCTGCAGGGGGCCAAGGCCGCATGGCAGAAGCTGCAGCGCGGTGCGGCGGAATTCAGCATCAAGTTGGCCGAAGGCAGGCCGGAACTGTTCACCGAACTACCGGCCAAGGTGGTGGGCTTCAAGCCCGTCATCGATAGCCAGGCTTGGGTCATCAACAAGCTGACCCATACGCTGGGGGATGGTGGCCTGGTCACAGATGTGGAGTTGGAGATAAAACTGGATGAACTTACCTGAGTGATTGAGTTAACTACAGTTAACGCGCTTTTAACGCTATAATTTGCACCGTTATTCGGGAGCTACAATGCCAAAAGCAGTATCACTTTTTTCTGGGTGCGGCGGTTCTGATGCCGGCATCATTCGCGCAGGTTTTGATGTTGTCATGGCCAATGACATTCTGGCCTATGCCCGTGACACCTATCTGGCGAACCATCCGGAAACAGACTATGTGCTTGGTGACATTCGGAAAATTGAAAGTTTCCCCGATGCGGAGCTGTTGGTTGGCTGCTATCCCTGCCAAGGCTTCAGTCAAGGTGGAGTGCGCCAGGTTGATCGGAAAATCAACTACCTCTACCAGGAATTTGCCCGCGCACTGAATGCCATCAAACCGAAAGCATTCATTGTAGAAAACGTATCTGGCATGACCCGTTCCAACTTCAAGCACCTGCTAGATGACCAGATCAAGGTGTTCACCGAAGCAGGCTACAACGTAACCTTCAAGGTACTGAATGCTGCAGAGTACGGAGTCCCACAGGAGCGTAAGCGCATCTTCATTGTCGGGATTCGGCAAGACTTCGGCATCACCTTCACCTTTCCAGAAGCCACCCATGGCCCGAAGGCAGACAGTCCGTTTGTCACCATCAGGGATGCAATTAGCGACCTACCGGAATGGCCAGAGGGGGAGTTCTATGCCAAAGAATTCCATTGGTATTACATGTCGCGCGACCGCCGTAGGGCATGGGACGAAGTTTCAAAGACTATCGTCAGCAACCCGCGCCATATGCCCTTACATCCGATGAGCCCAAAACTGATCAAACATGGTCACAACGACTGGCGCTTTGAAACTGAAGGCCGGGCACGCCGCTTCTCTTACCGCGAAGCTGCCCGCATCCAAGGCTTTGCTAAAGCCTTTGTTTTTCCAGAAACAGAGGCTACCAACTTGACCAACTGCTACACAGTTGCAGGCAATGCGGTGCCACCGCCTTTATTTGAGGCAGTAGCACGTGCGTTACCAGACCTTTGGAGTTAATGGTAATTAATTGCCTTCATTTCAGTAAGCAATTGTTCTGCCAGAGGAGGCAGCTGTATCCCAAGTGATTCAGCCCTCTTCACAATTCTGAATCTATCAACAAATACAACCCCTGCAATATCGGCCTCCTTTCCTTCACACCACTTACCCTTGTTTCCCCCAGTAAAACACAAGGGGGAAAAGAAATATCTATGCCACTCAGCAGGAATATGAAGAAGCGGAGATATTTTCTCTCTCCCAATTTCAGCAGGCTTTGAACTCCATTCCGTAACCGAACACCCACATTGACCTATTGCAACAGGTACCCTATCTCGCAAATCATGCATACCATGCCATGCCACTAAGTCAATCCCCCCATCGCCACGATCATTTGGGCGAAAATCTTTCCATTTATCGAAAATGGGAGTTGCTCGGATGTCTCTTGCAAGGCGTGTTAATTTATCCGGCAATGTTGGCAATGCGTATCGTCCACCTCCATTTGCCCAAAATCCATGAACTTCCGCATCAATCGCATGCAGACTTTTAAAAATCAAAAAAGAAACCAACTCAAACGCATGAGTAACATCATTGCGTCTAGCATTAGGAATATATTGCAGGGATGACGCTAGCAGCTGGAACAAATACCAACCGCAGCCTTCCCAACCATCCTTCAACTGAATACCATCAACATCTTCCATTGATTCAAATGGATATTGATCTCCAAACAAACTCTGCCTTCTTCGTAGCTGTCTATTCAAATCACCCCATTTAGCGCTCAAAGCAGAGTCAATTTCTTGAGCCGGCACCAACCCACCACCCGCGCTATAGTCAGCGCTCTCTTCTTCAGCCTCTTGAGTGGTGTCAATTGTAAAGTACCCATCCGGATGTAATATACAGCGCATCTCAACATAATCCGCCCAGATATCAACTGCATTTTGAGATGGAGTTCTATCCAATCCTCGTAAAATATCAGCGGGCATCTTCTATTTTATCCCTCAACACATTTCTAATGGTTCTTGAAATATCAAAATTCAATTCAGCCTGATCTAAGTGTGTAGAGTTCGGACTTCTAGCCCTTGCTAACAATCGATAAGCCTGCTCAAGTAACTTATGCGCATCAGTCAAGGCCAATTGAAGCGCCTCATCAGGGCCGCTTGTCAAATTAAATGCAGCTTCAAGATCTTTATTTTCAATCAAATCCTCCAGCGAGTCAGGCCTTCCAACCACTGCCGCCAGCATGGATATATTTCTAGAATCACCAACAATAGTTTCCCCCTCCTCATCTTTCACATACAGCCATCTAATAATATTCTTAATATTACCAACATTAACATTTTCGGCATCTATATCACGACGATCAGAAAGCCCTACGTAGCTATATATATTTTCATAACTAAGACTGGTCGTAAGCAGTGTAAAATCAACTTTATCAATATCTAGATTAGGAAATCCAAACCAAGCCTCACCATCACCGCTCTCAGCTTTCTCAAGAATCGTTAGGCCAACAAGCATTTGACCAACAAACCCAGGTCTACTTCCTATTTCCTTAGCCAGCACTTTAAGGAGATTATTACCATTCAACTCTGGATACAATTCCTGACGCAATCTCTTTAAATATCGAGCCTTAGCAAGAGGCTTCCATGGCTTAACCCCCGTTATATGTCTAAAACCCAAATACCTCAAAACTTCACTCTCAGTATCAAATCTTATGCATGGTATTTCTGGATTAAGTGGTGTGACAATTGCCTCTCGAGCCTCCTGCAGGGTTGTCATTCTTTCAGGAATTGCAATATCACCATTTAACAACTTCAAAGCTGCCAAACGCCGATTCCCCTCTGCAACAAAAAACTCATCTGCATCGGGAGGACCAACTACAAGCAATGGCTCCCCAGGAAAATAACCTTGAAGACCGATTGACTCCATCAACTCTAAAACACGCTCTTCCTTAACCATCCTATCTATCAAACGATCTTCCGATCCAGCATTGATATGATTAGGGAACCGAGGATTTAAAGGATCGAATCTGAGTTTATCCAAAAATATTGGTTCAACTCGTTTCAATTCTCTAGGAATAGCATTCGTCATTTTAAATTCCGTAAATTTATTTAATTTCAACCAAACACATATCAATTAAACTAGCGAATCATTGCATCACACACAGAAATCTGTCACATAGAACAAAGTGAATCACTTAACAATAAAAGAGTCAACTTTTTGCCACATCAAATCAGGAAATGCAAAATAGAAAGCCCAGCGGCATGGCTGGGCTTTGTCGTTTCTGGCGGTTGGGTGTGGGGCTACAGCTTGGTTGCAGCCAGTGCCTGCAGACTGGTCAGCACAGCTGGGTGCAGTCTTTCGTCTATCCGGCTGAACTGTTCCAGCACGGCTGACTGCTCGTTGCTGAGGGTACTGTTGTTGCGGGTGCCTGTCACGATGTACAGGACATCAAAGCCAGCCAGGAACAGCCCATGCAGTGATTCTGCATTGGGAAAGCGCTCGCCCTTTTCATAGCCTAGATATGTCGTGTATCCAACACCGGCAGCCTTTGCGGCATCAGTTTGGATCATGCCAAGTCTGTTTCTCTCTTCTCGCAGTCGGTCGCTGATATTCAATTTCTTGTACCTGTCGCGCCGAACGGGTCAACGAAAACTCCAAATATTTGCAGTTTTCAGTTTGCATACTACAAATTATTGGAGTAGTATTCGGCTGTGATTCACTTTCTTGCACATAGTAACTCACATGAACACAAAGCCAAAAGCATATGGGCCGCGCAGTGTGGCCAAGGAAAAGCCGGTGCAGATGCGGCTTGTGTCGGAAGAGCGCCGCGAATTTGAGCGCTTGTGCCGGGAACAAGGTGGTTCGGAAAGCAGCATTGCCCGCGCCATTTACCTTGCCGGCCTGCCGGTATGGCTGGCCCAGCAGCAACAGCAAGCCGCCGCATGAATGCACTGTAGTCGATTCGGCGCATAAGCAGCACCACCAGACAGGAGAATTTCCGGTGAGCCCTTCCACGACAGATCAACAACGCATTGCGCAGATTCCGCCCCACGCCACGCTGCTGGCCTTTTGCGGGGTGGATTCAGAAGCCAGGGTGCGTCAATGCGGCAAGCTGTTCAGCGCCGCCATCCGGGTTTTGCTGACCGGAAAACCGGGCGCTTGCGGTATATCGAGGATAAGGAACTCAATGCAGTAATTGCCTGCGCATGCCGCCCGCTGCGCGATGCGATAGAGCTGGCATTTTATACCGGCCAACGTCCGTCCGATGTGCTGAAAATCATGCGCAGTGATGTACGCGATGGCGCACTGTGGGTTCGGCAGAACAAGACCAAGACACCGTTACGCATTGAGCTTACTGGTGAACTGCTGGAGCTGGTGATCCGGATGACCACCGAAATGCCAACTTTGAAGCCAGGCATGGTGAGATCTGGCCACTTGGTGCAAACCGAAAATGGCCAGGCGCTGACCTATGGCAGCCTGCGCACCCGTTTCAGTAAAGCATGCTTGGCTGCTGGGGTGAAGGACTTCCAGTTCCGTGACATCCGGGCAAAAAGCGCAACGGATACCGAGGAAATCAGCGGATTCGGACACGCCCAGCGGCTATTGGGCCACAAGAGTCGGAGCATGACCGAGCACTACGTTAAAGACCGCATTGGCTACCGTGTCAGCCCTACCCCAAAACAGCTAAAAACACCTTCTAAAAAGAAGTAAGCACCCCGCGCCAGATAAGGATTTCAGCCCTTTCTCAGCAACATCGATTTAGAATTTTTGGGTAGTTAACTGCATGAATTCAATAAGTAATCGGGATATCTTGTAATCAGGGGGTCGCGAGTTCGATTCCTGCCGCCGGCACCATATTCCACGGGCCTTGTAGAGATACAAGGCCCGTTTTGCATTTCCGCAATTAAAGATCATTTCCGCAAAATTCCCAACAAGCCCACCTCGCGTGGGCTTTTTCATGGAAAGTGCATAACAAGGCTTCACCGACGTCTCCCAGTATTGAGCAGCACGTGACCTTAGAGTCCAATCAACCACATACGGAGATTAGACATGAAGAAACGATTCACCGAAGAACAGATCATGGCCGTTCTCAAGCATGTAAAAAAAGCCAAGGTTCAAACTTGGCTTTTTTTGATTTCATCTACAAGCAACCAGCTGTTACAGCTTAAATCGGGCCGTAATATCCTGCAGATTATGAGAGAGTGCGCTCAGTTGCGCGGAGGTGGTTGCAAGCTCCTCTACCGTGGCACTGTTTTCTTCGGCCATCTGCGAGACACGCTCCATATTTTGCGCCAGGCTTTGGCTGGCAATTCGTTGCTCGCCCAGTGATCCGGTGATATTCGCGATGCTGCGCTCGATTGCGTGGGTGCTATTACCAATGCGTTCGATTGTTTGTGACGCCAGCTCGGTGCTGCTGGATACGGCATTTACGCTTTCCAGGCTGGCATCCATGCTGCCAACCACCCGTGTCACACCATGCTGAATGGAGTTGATCATCTGGGTGATTTCCTGTGCGGATGATGTTGTGCGCTCAGCAAGTTTGCGTACTTCATCGGCCACGACGGCAAAACCCCGGCCCATTTCTCCAGCGCGAGCCGCCTCAATGGCCGCGTTCAGGGCCAGCAGATTGGTCTGGTCGGCCACATCGCGGATAACCGTGACAATGCTGCCGATTTGCTGCACCTCGCCACTCAGCGAATTCATTTGCGCGGATGTGCCACTTACTGCGCGGGTAACATCCTGAATACGCGCCACTGAGTCGATGACCTCTTTGCCGCCATCTCTTGCCAGGCTGCCAGTTTCGCAGGATTGGCGGGTTGCTTCGTCAGAGTTGTCGGCAACATGGTTGATGCTGACGGTAAGCTGCTCGATGGTGGCGGCGGCTTCGGCCGTCGCTTCAGCCTGATGTTGCGCTCCGCTGGCAACCTGTTCGGCCATGCTGGATAGCTCGCGGGCCGAGTCCGAAACATTGTGAGCATTCAGCTGGATAGCCTGCACGATGCCACGCAGGCCACTACGCATTTCCTGAACACCTCTGGCGATTTGCAGGGCCTCATCGCGGGCAGCGGGAATATTTTCATCACTACCAGACAAATCGCCATCACGGATTCTTTGTACGAGTTGCGCAGATTTCTGCAGCGGCACAGTGATAAGTCTGGCAATAAACAAGGCACTGCCAAGGGCAAGCGCCAAGGCGATGCCAGCCACCGTCAACATACTCACTACGGCCTGATGGTAGGCGGCATTGGCGTCCTGCATGGCCTTCTGCATCAATCCCTCCTGGAAGTCAGCAAACTCCTTTAAGTTGGCCATGAACGCATTGTTGGCTGGTGCGATTTTCTGTTTGACAACATCAGCCGCCTCTGTGGTTTTATGGCTGCGAATCAATGGATAGGCCTGTTCCAGCGCTGCGGTCAGTGCACGATTTTTCTCTTGCATTTCGGCAAATAGCTCCTTGCCTTTTGCCGTCGACAATAATTGTTCTACTTTGGCCATATCAGCGTTTTTTGCAGCATCAAGGCTGCTGACCTTCGCCAGGTACTCTTCAGTGTCGCCTGCACTGAAGATAACGGCATTGCGTATCTGCCGGCCAATATCCAGTGATTTAACGGTTATGCTGTTGGTGAGTGCAATCTTGGGATAGCGATCCTGCGTCATGTCGACAATTTTGCTGTTTATGGTTTGCATATTGCCAAGAGCAGCCGCCAGCAAAACCAACAGCAGCACAATGATGAATGAAAAGCTCCCCAGCAGCTTTTGCCGTACAGTGAATCTACTCAGCATAACTCCCCCGTTTCGAATTTTTGTTAATGCCAAGCGGGCCAGCTCACGCTAACTACACTTTAAAACAACTGCGCATGATGCCCGTCATAGTTACAGCAGACCTGTACTGTTTAATAGTTGACAAAACATATAGCAGCAAGTGATACGACTCCACAGTGTCGTGGCGGGAAGCATGCCCGCACCCGAGATGCAGTGACAAATCCCGAACCAAGACCTGCCAGCCTGCGACGATACCAACGCCAAGATAAGACTAGTCTTTCTTATTCATTTTTATGATTAGCAATGTGTTATTTCTTGTTTATTGAGAATAAGGCCTGCTTGATATAGTCGCCGCAGGCCGCCAGATGGCGGCAAGACATCACGACAAAAACAGCCAGGAGTACATTGTGAAACGATTTGCCATTGCCGCCCTGCTCGCCTCCCTGCTGCCCGGCCTTGCCGGCGCAGAAGACCTTGCCAAGATCAAATCCGCCGGGGTGATCCGCGTGGGTACCGAAGGCACGTATGCCCCCTTCACCTACCACGACGCCAGCGGCAAGTTGGTGGGCTTTGATGTGGAAATCGCCCAGGCTGTGGCCGCCAGGCTGGGGGTGAAAGCTGAATTCATCGAAGGCAAATGGGATGGCCTGATTGCCGGCCTGGATGCCAACCGCTACGACGCCGTGGCCAACGAGGTATCGATTACCGATGCGCGCAAGGCCAAGTACGACTTCTCCAGCGCTTATATCGCCTCCAAGGCCGCGCTGATCGTTAACGGCAACAGCAGCATCAAGAGCTTTGCCGACCTCAAGGGCAAAAAATCCGCCAATACCCTGACCAGCAATTTTGGCAAGCTGGCGCAGTCCTTCGGGGCGGAAGTGGTGCCGGTACAAGGCTTTAACGATTCGCTGGAGCTGCTGGCCTCTGGCCGGGTGGATGCCACCATCAACGACAGCTTGTCCTTTCTGGATTACAAAAAGCACCAGCCCCACTCCAAGCTGAAGATTGCCGCCACCGAAAAAGACGCCGACTTCTCCGGCATCATTTTCCGCAAGGGCAACCCGCAGTTGCAGGCCGCCATCAACAAGGCTCTGGCCGATATCAAGGCGGACGGCAGCTACCAGAAAATTTCCTTCAAATACTTTGGCGAGGACGTGTCGCACTAAGCGCCACCCCCTCGCACGGTGTGCCAGCTTGCCCCGCGCTGCGGGGCAATTTTGTTGGCGCACCACACGCTATGAAAGGAAATGAGGCATGCCTGAATGGTTGAAACTGATGGTGGAGTCGTTGCCGCCACTGCTGTATGCAGGGCTGGTTTTCACCGTGCCGCTTACCCTGCTGTCCTTTGCCTGTGGCCTGTCGCTGGGCTTTGTCACCGCGCTGGTCCGCCTGTATGGCCCGAAAACGCTGGCTGATGGCTTCCGTTTTTATGTGTGGCTGATCCGCGGTACGCCGCTGCTGGTGCAGCTGTTCCTGATTTTCTACGGTCTGCCCAAGGCCGGCATCGTGTTCGACCCGCTGCCGGCAGCGGTGATCGGCTTTTCGCTGAATGTGGGGGCCTATACCTCGGAGGTCATCCGCGCCGCGCTGCTGGCCGTGCCGCGCGGGCAATGGGAAGCCGCCTACTCCATCGGCCTGACCTGGGCGCAGGCCATGCGCCGCACCATCCTGCCGCAGGCCAGCCGGGTGGCGGTGCCACCACTGGCCAATACCTTTATCTCGCTGATCAAGGACACCTCGCTGGCCGCGGTGCTGACTGTGCCGGAAATTTTCCAGGCGGCGCAGCGCATTGCCTCGGTCACGTATGAACCGCTGATTCTGTATACCGAAACCGCGTTGATCTACCTGCTGTTCAGCTCGGTACTGTCTACCGGACAACAAAAGCTGGAAGCACGCTTTGGCCAACACCTGCATCAGGCCCAGGAGACGAAATGATTGAACTTCGCCATATCGACAAGCACTTTGGCAGCCAGCATGTGCTGAAGCAGGTGTCATTGCAGGTGGCCGCAGGCCAGGTTACTGCGCTGATCGGCCCTTCCGGCAGTGGAAAAAGCACCCTGCTGCGTTGCATCAACCTGCTGGAAACCCCCACGGCAGGTCAGCTGACGGTGGGCGAGGCCAGCCTGAACTTTACCCCTGGTCAGGCACAGCCCAGCCGGCAGGACATTCACCACCTGCGCCTGCAAACCGGCATGGTGTTCCAGAATTTCCAGCTGTTTCCACACCGCACTGCGCTGGAAAACGTGATGGAAGGCCTGCTGATCGTGAAAAAGTGGCCGCGCGCCCAGGCCGAAGCGCGGGCGCGCGAACTGTTGCAACAGGTGGGCATGGCACACAAGGCCGATGCCTGGCCCGGCACCCTGTCCGGTGGCCAGCAGCAACGGGTGGCCATTGCCCGTGCGCTGGCGCAATCGCCCGGCCTGCTGCTGTGTGACGAACCCACCTCGGCGCTAGACCCGGAACTGGCCAGCGAAGTGGTGGCCGTGCTGCGCGAACTGGCCGCCAACAAGATAACCATGCTGATTGCCACGCACGACCTGCGCCTTGCCGCCACCCTGGCCGATACCGTGGTGTTTCTGGAAGATGGCCAGATCGTGGAACAAGGCAGCAGCCGCCAGCTGTTCCTGCAACCACAAAACCCGCGTACTGCCAGCTATGTGTCCACACTGAAAGAAGGTTTGCCCGAAGCCTGGCAAGCCTGATCCAGCGCTGCCCGGCAAGACAAAGGCGTCCGCCATGAGGGGACGCCTTTGTTACATCAACGACTGGCGGGTTCAGAACACCGGCACCACTGCACCCTGATAGCGCTGGTCGATGAACTGGCGCACTTCCTCGGTAGACAGTGCCGCCACCAGTTTCTTCAGTGCCGGGCTGCTGCGATTGTCCTCGCGCGCCACGATGATATTGGCGTAGGGCGACTGGCTGCCTTCGCTGAACAGCGCATCGCGCTTGGGTTTGAGTCCGCCTTGCAGCGCGTAGTTGGTATTGATCAGGGCGATGTCTACCTGATCCAGCACCCGTGGCAGGGTGGCCGCTTCCAGCTCCTTGATCTTGAAGTGGTGCGGATTGCCGCTGATATCACGTGCACCGGACAGGATATTGGCCGGGTCTTTCAGGCTGATCAGCCCCTGCTTGTGCAGCAGCAACAGCGCACGGCCGGCATTAGACGGGTCATTGGGAATGGCGATGGTCGCACCGTCCGGCAGCTCGCTGGCCTTGTGGTACTTGTGCGAATACGCGCCAAAAGGCTCGACATGGATGGCCGCCACGGTCACCAGTCGGGTGCCTTTGGACTTGTTGAAGCTATCCAGAAAGGGCTGATGCTGGAAGTAATTGGCGTCGATTTCCTTGCCGGCCACCGCCAGGTTTTCCTGCAGGCCGTTGCTGAACACTTTTACCTTCAGATCAATGCCTTGCTTGACCAGCGCCGGTTTCACATGTTCCAGAATTTCGGCATGCGGCACGGCTTCGGCACCGATGGTGAGTACTTCCGCGTGGGCGGTGAGGCTGGCGGCCAGGCCGAACAATGCCAGCCAGAGTTTTGCGGGTTTCATGCGTATTCTCCTGCAGTGGTGGGAAGGGAAGCTGCCTGCGGTGCTTGGGGTGCCAGCAGGTCGGCATGATGACGGGCAGCCACCTTGGGGTGGGAGCGCAGCCGGCCTTTGAGAAAATTGTCGCCCACCTGGTAAAACAGCGGGTTGGCCGGATCGGCTTCCGGGCCGCGCGCTTCGGCGGCCAGATGCGGCGGCAGCTGCAGCAGCGGGATGGTGGCATCCAGCCGCGGGCCCAGGAAAAAGGCCACCGACAAGCGCTCCTTGCCGGCGGGCGGGCTTTCCACCCGGTGCACGGTGGCGCGCAGATAGCCATTGGACGCCATTTCCAGCGCTTCGCCGATATTGACGATAAAGCTGCCCGGTAGCGACGGCGCGTCAATCCAGCCCTGCTCGGTTTCCACTTGCAGGCCGTCCTGGCTATCGTCTTGCAGCAGCAGAGTGAGGAAGCCGCTGTCCTTGTGCGCGCCCACGCCCTGCCCGGCTGCACCATGCTGGCTGCCGGGATAGCGGATGATTTTCAGATGCTGCACCGGAGCCTCGACAAAGGCATCGTCGAAACTGTCGGCCGGCTGCTGCAGTGCCTCGGCAAAGGCACGCAATAGCAGAATGGACAGCCGGGTGGTTTCCTGCTGCCAGTCCAGCAACACCGGCTTGAGCTGAGGCAATCCCGCCGGCCACTGGTTGGGGCCTTGCAGCCGCCACCACGGTGCTTGCTGTGCCAGATCCGGTCGGGCCGGGCGCTCGGCACCGATATCCAGCTGTTCGCGCCAGTCGGCTGCACCACGGGTCAGCTCCTCCCCGGCACGGGTATAGCCGCGAAAGTGCGGTGAGTGCTCCATGTCGATGGCCAGCTTGTCGGCCGCAGGCAAGGCAAAGAATGCGTGTGACGCCTGCCGCAATGCAGCCACCTTGTCCGCGCCAATACCGTGGCCGACCAGGTAGAAAAAACCGCTGTCGCGGGCGGCAGTGCGCAGCTGCTGCAATAGCTGCTGACGTTGTTGCGGATCACCATCAAGCAGGCTGATGTCGATCACGGGCAAGGTATGGGGGCTGGTCATGGCAACTCCGTTAGCGGCACGCCAAGCGTGCGGATGAAGCTCAAGATATGCCATGCCCATGGTGATGCGAACCAAGAAAAACAGATTTGAATATCAAGCCATTAGCGGCAATGACACCGCGCCTTCAGGCGGCTTCCACACTGCCGCCCAGATAAAAGCGGTGTACGTCCTCGCGGCTGGCCAGCTCGGCCGCACTGCCGGACAGCGCCACATGGCCGTTTTCCAGCAGATAGGCCTGATGGCTGTAGTGCAAGGCCAGGTTGGCGTTTTGCTCGGCCAGCAGAAAACTGACGCCCTCCTGCTGGTTCAGCGCCTGCAGTATTTCAAAAATCTCCTCGACGATTTTCGGTGCCAGACCCATCGATGGCTCATCCAGCAGCACCAGGCGGG
This sequence comes from Aquitalea sp. FJL05, assembly GCF_003852595.1. Taxonomy (NCBI): domain Bacteria; kingdom Pseudomonadati; phylum Pseudomonadota; class Betaproteobacteria; order Neisseriales; family Chromobacteriaceae; genus Aquitalea; species Aquitalea sp. FJL05. The sequence goes on along the minus strand of NZ_QAJS01000001.1, from coordinate 69,337 downwards.
GCGCCGCCATCAGTGCGCGGCCTATCGCCACCATTTGTTGCTCGCCGCCCGAGGTATAGCCAGCCTGCGCGCGCCGCCGTTCTTTCAGGCGCGGAAAATACTGGTAGATGCGCTCCAGATCCTGCTGCAGGGCCGCGCGGCTGGGCTTGCGTACAAAGCCCCCGGTCAGCAGGTTTTCCTCGACGGTCAGATGGGCAAAGCAGTGCCGGCCTTCCAGCACCTGCACCAGCCCTTGCTGCACCAGTTGGTGCGGCGCGGTGTGGCTGACATCCTGCCCGTCGTAAATGATGCGCCCTTGCTGCAGGCAGCCGCGCTCGGCCGCCACCAGCCCGGCAATGGCCTTGAGCGTGGTGCTCTTGCCCGCGCCATTGGCACCCAGCAAGGCTACGATCTGGCCCTGCTCCACCTGCAAGGACACACTGCCCAGCGCCAGAATGGCCTGGTTGTACACCACCTGAATGCCTTCCACCTGCAATAAGGGCTGGCTCATGATTCAACTCCGCAATCAGTCAAAAAGCTGGGTGACAAAAAACCCGGCGCAGCAAGCCGCGCCGGGCAGGTCTTGCTTCAGAAAATCACGACTCCTTGCTGCAATCGCGCGGGGTGATGCCCTTTTCCTTGGCGTACTTGTGCGAGGAATCCTCGATGATGGGGCGCAGCAGCTTGCGGTCGGCCTGTACCCACGGTGAAATCACCTTCCACTGCTGGCCATCCCACTGCTGGAAGCGCACCGCACCGCCGCCTTCGTGGTCGGTGCAACTCAGCTGCAGCGGCTGCAGCAGGCCCAGTGCGCCCACTTCCTTCAGCCGCTTGTCGTCAAAACGCAGATGCTCGAAGCCCCAGCGCACCTGCTCGCCGGTCAGCGGCTTTTTGCCAAATTTGGCTTGCGCCAGCCGTACCGCCTCCACGTTCAGGATGCCGTTGACCACGCCCAGGTTGTAATACACCGTGCCAAAGCGCTTGGCGTCGGCCAGATTGCCCTTGCCGGCATCCAGCACGGTTTTCTTGATGCCTTGCAGCACCGGGAACTGGGTGCCGGACGGATGGGTGGTAATCGAAATAAAACCCTTGGCAGCCGCACCGGCCGGCGCGGCGTCTTCTTCCGAGTTGCTCCAGATATTGCCGATGATGTGGTCAGCCGGATAACCAGTTTTTTGTGCGGTTTTCAACGCCACCGGGTTCATCACGCCCCAGCCACGAAGAATCACCCAATCCGGTTTTTGCTGGCGGATGGTCAGCCATTGCGACTGCTGCTCGTTGCCCGGATGCGGCACTTCCAGCGATACCAGCTGGAAGCCGTATTTCTTCGACAACAGCTCCAGGATGGGGTTGGTTTCCTTGCCATACGGCGAGCCGTGGTAAAGCACGGCAATCTTCTTGCCCTTCAGCTTGGCGAGGCCGCCAGACTTCTGGCCGATGTAATTGATGATGGCCGACACCTCGGAATACGGATTCAGCTGCAGCGGGAACACATAGGGAAACACGCTGCCGTCGGTAGAGTCGGTACGGCCATGGTTGATGGTGATCAGCGGCAGCTTGTCGGCGGTGGAGCGCTCCAGCGTGGCGTAGGCAATGCCCACCGACAGCGGGTTGGTGGCGGCAGCCGGTGCGCCGTTCAGGCCTTTTTTCAGGCGCTCGTAGCACTCCACCCCTTTTTCCACCACATATTCGGTTTCGCACTCGCTCCAGCTCAGCTTGACGCCGTTCACGCCGCCTTCCTTGGTATTCACGTACTGCAGGTAATCGATGAAGCCACCAAAAAAGCCGGTGCCGCCAGCCGCATACGGCCCCACGCGGTAGCTTTGCAGCGGGAAATACTGTTCGCCTGCGGCCTGGGCCGTGGCCGAGACAGCCGCCAGCCCCAGAGCCAGTACGACCGCCCCTTTCAGTGTGTGCAGATGATTTTTCATTATGTGAAACTCCCTGGTTCAATAGACGAAACTGCTAACGGAAACAACAAGGTAAAACGGGTCAGAAACGCAGTGGCCACAGCCGGGTGCGGGCGCGCCAGCTTTGCCACAGGCGGGCCAGGCCTTCCGGCTCCTTGATCAGGAACAGGATGATCAGCACGCCGAAGATGATTTTTTGCAGGTTTTCCAGCTGGCCGGCCGGCAGCAGGCCGCTCAGATAAGTGCTGGACAAGATGGACAGCACAATGGGCAGCAGCACGATGAAGGCCGCCCCCAGGAAATTGCCCAGAATGCTGCCCATACCCCCAAGAATGATGATGAACAGCACCTGGAAGGAGCGGCTGAGGTCGAAGCCGTGCGGCTCCACCGTGCCCAGATAGGTAAACGCCCACAGGGAACCGGCCACCCCCAGGATGAAGGAGCTGATGGCAAAGGCCAGCAATTTGGTGCGCAGGATGGGGATGCCGATCACTGCGGCGGCGGTATCCATGTCGCGCACCGCCATCCAGTTGCGCCCCAGGCTGCTGCGTACCAGATTGGCCGTCAGTACAAACAAGGGCAGCACCACGATCAGCGTCAGCAGGTAACGCCCGGCCGGGCTGCCAAAATCGTGACCGGCCACCAGCAAGGGGGGCGCGCTGATGACGCCGGATTCGTTGCCATTGGAAAACCAGGCAAACTTGGTGAGCAGCCATTCGACAAAAAACTGTGCTGCCAGGGTGGCGACCAGCAGATAAAAGCCCTTGATGCGCAGGCTGGGCAGGCCAAACACCACCCCCACCGCCGCGGCCACCACGCCACCGGCGACAAAGCTGAGCAATAGCGGCAGGCCTGGCAGGCGCAATTGCAAGTTGTAACTGGCAAACGCCCCCACCGCCATGAAAGCGGCCGAACCCAGTGACAGCTGGCCGGCATAGCCGGTGAGCACATTCAGCCCCAGCCCGGCCAGCGACAGCACCAGAAAGGGAATCAGAATGGCGCTGAACCAGTAGTCGTTGCCGATGAGCGGCAGCAGGCCGAAGGCCAGCGCCAGCAAGGCCCACAGCGCGGCACGCTGCTGCCACAGCCGCAATGCGCGGCCATCTTGCCGGTAGCGGGTGCTGAATTGCCCGGATTCCTGATAGAACATGCCTCTTCTCCTTACACCCGCTCGATGGCGCGCTCACCAAACAACCCCGCCGGACGCAGCAGCAAGAACAGCAGCGCCAGCACATAGGGGAACCAGTTTTCAATGCCACCGCTGAGCAATGGCCCCAGATACACTTCTGCCAGTTTTTCGCTGGCACCCACAATCAGCCCGCCGACAATGGCTCCGCCTATCGAGGTAAAGCCGCCGATGATCAGCACCGGCAAGGCCTTGAGCACAATCAGTGACAAGGAAAACTGCACCCCCAGCCGTGCACCCCACAACAGGCCGGCCACCAGCCCCACCAGCCCGGCCACCGCCCACACCAGTACCCACATGCGCTGCAGGCGGATGCCCACCGCCAACGCGGCCAGCTGGTCGTCCGCCACCGCGCGCAGCGACAGGCCGATGCGGGTCTTGTTGAACAGCAAGGACAGCAGCAACACCAGAAGCCCGGCGCTGCCGGCGGCAAACAGGTCGAAGCGCGACAGCATCAGCCCGCCCAGTTCCAGCGGCGTGTCCTCGATGCCCAGATCCAGCCCGTGCACCTGCGCGCCCCACAGCGCCTGGGCCACGCCTTCCACCACATAGCTCAGCCCCAGCGTGGCCATGAACAGGGTGATGGGTGGCCGGTTCACCAGATGACGCAGCACCAGCCGCTCCAGCAACAGCGCCAGCAGCAGCATGGACAGCAGGCTCAGCACAAAGGCCAACCAGAACGGCAGGCCGCGCTCCAGCAGGCTGACAAAGGTGAGCGCGGCAAACAGCACCATCGAGCCCTGGGCAAAATTGAATACGCCGCTGGCCTTGTAGATCAGCACGAAGCCGATGGCCACCAGCGAGTACATCACCCCGGCCAGCAAGCCGCCGAGCAGTACTTCCAGAAAAAAAGTCATGACAGGCTCCCGCGCCGGATTGCCGGCGCAAAGCGTCCCCCGCCCGCAGCACAGCGTGGCGGGCCGGACAAGGAATGGCTCAGGAAATGGACGTCAGTGGCGCTGCTGGCCGAGATAGGCAGCAATCACCTCTGGCAAGGCGCGCACCTCGGCCGGGGGGCCATCGCCGATCTTGCGGCCGTAGTCCAGCACCACCACGTGGTCGGACAGCTCCATCACCACGCCGATATCGTGTTCGATCAGCACGATGGTGGTGCCAAAGGCCTGATTCACTTCACGGATGAACTGGCTCATTTCACGCTTCTCTTCACGATTCATCCCGGCCATGGGCTCGTCCAGCAGCAGCAGGCGCGGCCGGGCCGCCAGGGCCCGCCCCAGCTCCACCCGTTTTTGCAGGCCATAGGGCAGCTGCCCCACCAGGCTGTGACGCCAGGGCTGCAGGCGCAGGAAGGCAATCACCTCCTCCGCCACTGCGCGCTGGGCTTCTTCATCGGCCACGGCACGGCCCAGACGGAAAGCCTGTTCCAGCCAGCTGCTGCGGCTGGCCAGGTTGCGCCCGGTCAGGATGTTGTCCAGCACGCTCATGCCCTTGAACAGCGCAATGTTCTGGAAGGTGCGGGCGATGCCCTGCACCGCTGCCGCATGCGGCTGCATGGACTGACGTGCGTGGCCGGCAAAGCGGATTTCGCCCTGCTGCGGCTGGTACACGCCATTGATGACATTCAGCAGCGAGCTCTTGCCCGCACCATTGGGGCCGATCAAGGCGCAGATTTCTCCTTCGGCCACGTCAAAGCCGATGTCGGTCACCGCCTTGACGCCCTTGAAGCTGAGGGAGATGTGCGCCAGGCTCAGCAAGGGAGCTGCCGTCGCGCTCATGGTGTTGTTTCCTGTTTCATGGTTTAGGCACCCAGCGGCGGGGTGTCGGCCTGCAGCCATTGCCGCGTGCCGGTTTCCGGTTCGGCTGGTAGCTGTCGCTGCTGCCACTCGGCGCTATCCGGCCAGTTGCGCACTTCCACGCCAAGCGCGGCAAAGAAGTGGCGGGTGTTTTCTGCCAGCGGCGCACCCAGTAGCAGCGGCACCCGCGCTACGTTGATTGCCCACAATCTGGACCGCCACTGGCGCAATGCCCGCGTGCACACCCTGCACGACCCGGTGCGCTGGAAGTACTTCCACATCGGCAACTACTACCTGAATCACATTGCGCCGCCGCGCCATCCGTGGAACTGACCATCACCCGGCTGCCGGTGGCGGCCGGGATTGCCATCACGCCAAACAGGAAACAACCATGAGCCAACACAGCCTGCCGGACGACCTGTCCACCGGCACCGATTACGACGCCCTGGCGCAGCGCTTTCACCCCATCTTTGCCGAAATTGCCCAGACCGCCCTGCAACGCGAACGCGAGCGCAAGCTGCCGTATGAGCCGATCAACTGGCTGAAACAGGCGGGCTTTGGCGCGGTGCGCGTGCCCAAGCAATATGGCGGCGCCGGTGCCTCGCTGCCACAGCTGTTCCAGCTGCTGACCGAGCTGGCCACGGCAGATTCCAATCTGCCGCAAGCGCTGCGCGGCCATTTTGCCTTCGTCGAAGACCGCCTGAATGCTCCGGCCAGCCCGGAGCGTGAAGTCTGGTTCAAGCGTTTTGTTGACGGTGAAATTGTCGGCAATGCCTGGACCGAAATCGGTGAAGTCGCCGTGGGTGAAGTCATTACTCGTGTCAGCCGCCACGGTGACAAGCTGCTGCTCAATGGCCGCAAGTTCTATAGCACCGGCAGTATTTTTGCCGACTGGATCGACGTTTACGCCCAGGTGGATGGCAGCAACCAGGACGTAATTGCCGCCATCCGCACCAGCGACCCCGGCGTGACGCAAAGTGATGATTGGGATGGCTTTGGCCAGCGCACCACCGGCAGCGGCAGCACCGTGTTTGAAAACGTGACGGTGGCACCGGAAAACCTGATCGACTTTGCCAGTCGCTTCAAATACCAGACCGCCTTCTACCAGCTGGTATTGCTGGCGGTGCTGGCCGGTATCGGCAAGGCGGTGGAGCGTGATGTGGCGCAGCAAGTGCGCGAGCGCAAACGCGTGTTCAGCACCGGCAATGCCGCCAGCGTGAGCCAGGATGCGCAGATCCAGCAGGTGGTGGGTGAAATCTCCGCCCTGGCCTATGCCGCCGAAGCCACCGCCATCCGCGCCGCCCAGCCGGCCCAGCGCGCCTATGAAGCCCGCTTTGGCAACGACGCCGCCCGCGAACGCCAGGCCAATATCGACGCCGAACTGGAATCGGGCAAAGCGCAGATCGTGGTTTCCGAACTGGTACTGCGCGCCGCCACCCAGCTGTTCAATGCGCTGGGCGCATCGTCGGCACGGGCCGAGCTGCTGCTGGACCGCCACTGGCGCAATGCCCGCACCGTGGCCTCGCACAACCCGCTGATCTACAAGGCGCGCATTGCCGGCGACTGGGCCATCAACGGCACCGAGCCGCCCTATGTCTGGCAGATTGGCCGCGGCAAGGGCTGACTGGTTCTGCGAGTTGGATAACGACAAGGCCCGCAACTGCGGGCCTTTTGCATGGCCAAGACCCATAGAAAAACCGCGCCATGACGGGCGCGGTGTTGACTGCCAGCTCCAGACTTCAGGCCGGCTGCAAATCCGCAGCTGCTGCCGCGTGCTTTTGCTTCCAGGCTTCGATGTCGCGGTATTGCGCGGCCGGGTGGTTGTCCGGCAACAGCGGGCCGGCACCAAACAGCTTTTCGCGCAAGGTGCCGGGGCGGTATGCAGTCTGGTACACGCCACGGCGCTGCAATTCCGGCACCAGGTATTCCACCACGTCTTCGAAGGTTTCATGCGCCACCGCATAGGCCAGATTGAAACCATCGGTATCGGTGGCTTCCACCCAGTCCTGCAGGATGTCGGCCACGGTGGCGGCCGAGCCGACAAACACCGGTCCCAGCCCGCCAATGCCGCCAAAGCGCGCCAGTTCGTCTATGGTCCAGGCCTTGCTGCCATTGGACAGATGTTCGACGGCGGAAATGATGGCGTTGGTGTCTACGTGGCGTACCAGTTCGGTGGGGGCGTACTGGCCAAAGTCGATGCCCGTCCAGCCGGACATGAATACCAGTGAGCCATCGTAGGAAGCGTAGCGCTGGTATTCGGCAAACTTGGCCTGGGCCTTGGCGTCGGTTTCGTCCACGATGACCGTCACCAGGTTGAATATCTTGATCTGCTGCGGGTCGCGCCCGGCGGCGGCAGCCTGGCTGCGCACATCGTCCACATAGCGGCGCAGGATGTCCTTGGTGGGCGCGGCCACGAACACGCACTCGGCATGCTGGGCGGCAAAGGCCTTGCCCCGGCCGGATGCGCCAGCCTGGAACAGTACCGGTGTGCGCTGCGGCGAAGGTTCGCTCAGGTGATAGCCCGGCACCTCGAAGTATTTGCCCTTGTGGCCGATCTCATGCACTTTTTCCGGGTGGGCGAAAATGCCGCGTTCGCGGTCGCGCACCACCGCGCCATCTTCCCAACTGCCTTCCAGCAGCTTGTAGATCACCTCGATATATTCATCCGCTACATCGTAGCGGTTGTCATGGCGGCGCAAGCCACCTTCGCTGATGTTTTTGGCACCACTCTCCAGGTAGGAAGTGACGATATTCCACCCCACCCGGCCCTTGCTGTGGTGGTCCAGCGTGCTCAGGCGGCGGGCAAAGGGATATGGGTGCTCGAAGGAGGTGGACGCGGTAATGCCGATACCCAGGTGCTTGGTGGCCAGGGCAATGGGCGCGGCCAGTTGCAGCGGGTCGTTGACCGGCAGTTGGGCACCTTCGCGGATGGCGTGGTAGTTGCTGCCCTGATACACGTCGTAGTAGCCGATCACATCGGCGATGAACACGGTATCAAAAAAACCGCGCTCCAGAATGCGCCCCAGGTCGGTCCAGTATTCCAGGTCCTTGTACTGCCAGGAGCGGTCGCGCGGATGGGTCCACAAGCCGGGCGACTGGTGCGCCACGCAGTTCATTTCAAAGGCATTGAAGCGGATGGTCTTGCTCATTGCAGTTCCTGTCAGGGGTGTTTGAATACAGCTGCATGATTGCAATATCCATACCTGCGCCAGCCATGCCTAAGCATCAATTCCGCTAAGCAATCCACGTAAACTGCATTAATTAAAAACAATACAATTCATTTATATTCAGCAACTTGATGTTATTTATTCATGTAACTTGCCGAATCATCTTCAGATAATACTTTAATACCGACCCCGCACCAGCAAACAAGCCTGCTGCCCTGCCAACACCTCCGCAGCAGCCATGCTGAGCCGGCAGCAAGCCGCAACAACAAAATCGGCCCGCAAGCGGGCCGACTGATAGCGTTTGCTGCAGTCACTCCTGCTGCAATTCGTCCTCTATGCTGCGCAAACGTGCCGGTGCCAGCAGTTTCAGCGCCAGAAACCACAGCAAGCCCAGCCCTACCAGCCCCAGGAACACATAAGGCAGCCAGGCGTACACCCCGGTCGGCAAGGGGTAGACGCTGCCCACCAGCGGAATGGCCAGCAGCAATACCGACACCAGGCTGATCAGCACATGTTGCGGCTTGAGCTTGCCCTGCCGGCGCAGATACAAGGGCGCGCCCACCGCCACCAGCACGTAGGCCAGCAGATAACCATAGGTGGCCACCGAGCTGAGATAACCGTAGGAATCCAGCAGGGCCGTGCCATTGGCGGTAAAGACCAGGCCCACGATCAGCGACAGCACCACCAGCAGGGTCACGGCGATATGTGGGGTGGCATTGCTGGCATGCGCCTTGCCGGTAGCCGCATGCAGCAAACCCTGCCGGGAAAAGGTGTAGATAATGCGTGCGGCAGCATTAATCGAGGAGAAAAAGGCCGCGAAGAAGCTGAGCGCCACCCCGGCATCGATGATCAGGCCAAAGCCGCCCAGGCCCAGGCGATGCGCCAGAATGGACAAGGGTCCATCAGCCTGATCCAGGCCCGGATGCTGGCCATGGAAGGCTGCCACCAGCGTATACGACGCCAGAATGAACAGCAGCGCCGGGCCGACAATGCTGATGATGACGGCGCGCGGAATGGCCTTGAGTGGCGATTGCGCCTCGGCTCCCAACACGGTGGCGCTTTCAAAACCGGTAAAGCTGAAGAAGGCCAGCACCATGCCCAGGCGCAGCTGTTCCGGCTTCACCCCTTCCAGTGCCAGCTGCGGCTGATCGACATGGCTGTTGCTGTTCAGCAGGTAGGCAATCAGCACCACGGCAATCAACAGGATGGTGAGCAACTCCACCAGCAGCGTAAAACGCGTGGACAGGCGGATATCGCGGTAGGCAATCGCCCAGGCAGCCAGCGCCACCACCACGGTCAGCAGCAGGCTGACGGCCAGCGGCGGATGGGCCGCTACCACGCCCAGTTCGCGTGCCAGCACCAGAAAGGTATTCACCGTGCCTTGCAGAATGCCGGCGGCGCCCACGGCATAGGCAATCAGCAAGGACCAGCCGCAGATCACGCCCCAGATCGGGCCTATGCCCTGCGAGGCATAGGCATACAAGGCACCGGGCGATGCAGCGGTGCGGGCAAACAACGAAATGCTCCAGGCCGAAAACAGCAGGGCCACGGTGGCAAAGGCATAAGCCAGCCAGGTGCCGTTGCCCGCAGTGGCAAACACGGCGGGCACCAGAATGCCTACCCCACCGGATACGCCGACCAGGCCGATGGACTGCGCCACCAGCTCCGGCAGGCGCAGGTAATTGCGCCGCAGCGTGGCTGCGGGCTGACTGCTGCTATCGGCAGACGGGCTTTCCAGCACCGCCTCGCCTTGCGTGGAATGAATCATGAAACACCTCTTGATTGTTATGGACGCTGACAAGTCACCACCGCCAGCTGCTCCGTACCGGCGCAGCCGCACCATGTGGTCAACAGCCCAGGCACTTGCGCTGCATGCTTGCTCCCCGGGCCCACCCTTGCGGCGGGCCCTTGTCGTGGCGATCAGTTCCAGGAATGCCGTGCCGGCTTGATGCCGTTCAGCGTGTAGTTGCCAATGGCGTGATATTTCCAGCGCACCGGATCATGCAGGGTGTGCACGCGGGCATTGCGCCAGTGCCGGTCAAAATTGAAACGCCCCTGGGTGGATTTGCTGCCGCCCAGTTCGAACAGCTTGCTGGCGGCCAACAAGGCAATCTCGGTCGTGGCAATCTTGGCCAGACTCACGGCAATGGCCGCTTCGGCAACCGTGTCTTCGTCTGGCTCGGCCTTGGCGATGTCGATAAAGCGCCCGGCCCGCTCCAGCAACGCTTCTGCCGCCACCAGCCGGTATTGCAGATCGCCGATGGCGACAATGGTCAGCGGGTCGTCCACCGCCCGCTCCACACCACTGTCTATCCACGGCCGCGCCTGCTGCCGGACAAAGTCCAGCGTGTCAGCCAGCGCCGCGCGGGCAATGCCCAGGTCGATGGCGGCGGTGGTGATCTGGGCGAACGGCCCGGCAAAAGTGGGCCGATCATAAGAGCGGTGGGTATGGAAAATCTGGAAGGGTTTCAGGCGCACCTGCTCGGCAATCACCGAGCCACTGGCGGTGGTGCGCTGGCCAAAGCCGCTCCAGTCGTCCACCACGGTCAGGCCCGGCGTACCCTGCTCGACAAAGGCCAGCAGCGCCTGCCCCTGTTCGTCCACCGCCAGCACTGGCACCCAGTGCGCATACAGCGCGCCGGTGGCGTAGAACTTGCGGCCATTGAGCACATAGTCGTCGCCGTCGCGGCGAATGGTGGTCTGGATGTCCAGCACCGTCTTGCCACCGGCCTCGGAAAAGGCATTGCCATAGCGCTGACCACGCAGCACCAGGTCAAAGAAATAGCGCTGCTGCTCCGGGCTGCCTTCCAGCCGGATATCTTCCACCAGGCAGTAGTGATTCTGTGGGATCTGCCCCAGTGACGGATCGGCGGCAGAAATAATGGCAATCACCTCGGCCAGCGTCACCGCCGACACCTCGGCACCGCCAAAGGCACGCGGCACAGTAATGCCCCACAGGCCGCTGCGGGAGAACAATTCCACCTCATCAAACGGCAATTTGCGCAGCTGATCGCGCTGCGCGGCCTGCTCGGCCAGCTGCGGCGCCAGCGCCCGTGCCACTTGCAGGGCCTCGGTGTCGGAGCGAATCACCGGCACGACATCCGGCGTGGTAACAGGTGTGGGGGTATCCAGTACGGTGCTGCTCATGATGATTTCCTTGTTGGCCGCCAGCCTGAGGCCGGCAGCGGGATGGCGAGATAGATAGCCAGATCATTGCAAACAGCGTGCCAGAATATTTATTGTTAATTTTCAATGGATTGCGCGAATTAAAAACCAAAACCTGCTGAGTCCCGTGCAGCAAATTTGCTGCACGACTGCTGCCAGCTCAGCAGCCATCACCCTGTAACAGAAACAAAAACACCCGCCGTGGCGGGTGTTGCAGGAGCAGACCGGTCTGGCAGGCTCAGGCCGCCACACCCAAAGGCGAACTGGCTTCCAGCGCCGCCATCTCGGTACGTTCGCGGTAGGCAATCAGGTCGGCAATGGTGATGATGGGCAGGCCATGCTGGCGGGCAAAGCGCAGCAGGTCCGGGCGGCGCGCCATGCTGCCATCGTCGTTGACGATTTCGCACAGCACTCCGGCTGGAGCCAGGCCCGCCAGCCGCGACAGGTCCAGTGCGGCCTCGGTATGGCCGGGGCGCGCCAGCACGCCACCCGGCGCATAGCGCAAAGGGAAGATATGACCGGGCCGGGCAAAATCACTGGCCGGAATGCGGCTGTCAGCCAATGCCCGCAGCGTGGCGGCACGGTCCACGGCGCTGATGCCGGTGCTGGTGCCATGCAGATAATCCACGGTGACAGTGAAGGCCGTGCGCTGCGATTCGTTATTGCTGCTCCCCATCAGCGGCAGCTGCAGCTGATCCAGCCGCTCGCCAGTCAGTGCCACGCACACCACGCCACTGCTGTAACGCACCAGAAAGGCCATTTGCTGCGGGGTGATTTTTTCGGCGGCAATGATCAGGTCGCCTTCGTTTTCGCGGTCGGTATCGTCCACCACCACGGCAAAGCCACCAGCGGCAATGGCGGCAATGGCCTGTTCTACTGCGTCAAAATCGTCTGCGTGTGCTTGCTTGTTCAGGGTCATGTTGCTTCTCAGGAATAAAACGAGGGGGCGGGATACTGGCCATTCAGTGCCCAGTCACCCAGTTCTTGCAGCTTGTAATCCAGCGGGTCGTGCAGGCTGTGCACGCGCAAATTGCGCCAGAAGCGGTCCAGCCGCAGGGCAGCACTGGTGGCGCGCGCCCCGGTTACATCGAAAATGCGGCTGGTGAGGTCCAGCCCGCTGCGGCTGGCATGCACCTTGGCGGCGGCAATCTGCACCGCCAGCTGACCGCGCCCGGCTTCGCTGAGCGCATCACCCTGCTGCCAAGCCTCATCCAGCTGCCGGGCGGCGTGGTCGCTCAGCAGGCGTGCACCCTCCAGGGCGGCGTGAAATTCGCCATAGTGCAGCAGGGTGTAAGGGTCTTTGTTGGCGCGATCAGCCAGCGAGGCCGGCCACAGCCGGCGCTGCTCCAGCGTGTAGCGGCGAGCCTCGGCCAGCGCGCCCTCGGCAATGCCCAGATAGATATTGGTGAGAATCAGCTGGGCAATCAGCGGCCGCAGGCAGGCACGTGGCGTGGACAGGGGGCCGGGCTGCAGCAGCAGCTCGCCCGCCTCCACTCGCACCTGTTCGAAACGGGCAGAGCCGCTGTCAGTCTGGCGCTGGCCGATATTGTCCCAGTCCTGATGAATGGCAATGCCGGCACGGCGGGTGGGGATCACCGCAATCAGCAAGCCACTCTGTCCGCTGCGCAGTGCCGAGGCCAGCAGCATGTCCGAATCGGTAGCGCCGGAGCAGAAGCTCTTGTCGCCATGAAAGCGGAAGCCTGCACCATCCGGCGTGGCCAGGGTGCGGGTATCCAGCGGATTGAGCGCGTTACCCCAGAACCAGCGCTCGCGCACCGTTTGCTCGAACCACGGCTGCCACTGTTCTGGCCGGCCAAATAGCTGGGCGGTGGCCAGCAACAGGTGCTGAAAGGCAAACACATGGGCCACCGAACTATCCACCCGCGCCAGTCCGCGCACGATCTGCAATGTGGTGCTCCAGCTCTCGCCCAGGCCGCCGAATTCACGCGGGATGATCAGGCCCAGCAGGCCACTGTCACGCAGCGCATCGCGCTCGGCCTTGGGCGTGCCGCCGGCCTGATCACGGGCCACGGCGCTGCGGGCAAAACGGCTGGCCAGTTCGCGGGCAATGGCCAGCGGGCTGTCCGGGCCAATCGGCTGGGTGCTCATGCGCCCTCCTTTGCCTGACGGACCCGCCCGTGCAGTGTGGCGAATGAAACATATTGCATACTGAATGAATGGCTGTGCATGTGATTACCTGAGGCTGAAATAAAACCTTTAGCGGTTTTGCCCGATATTCAATAGCACGTTGCATGCCAGCTGAATCAAGCTAGAAAAATATCATTTCAGCCGGAAATTGCTGCGCAGGCAGCAGATGGCTCACTCGGCACTGCTGCCTGCGCAGCAGCCAATAAACACGGTGCTGCACACGCAGCACCATTCAGCCATTCACCATTAGCGCCTGCATTGGGCTAATTCAAATTCCAGATATATTCCTGACAAATCCTTGGTTTACATCGCGCCAATAACATAGCCAAATCTGTGCTGTTTTATTGGAAATAGCCGATCAATAAAGGATGTACGCTTGAATTTGCCCCAACACCTGCTGGCAGCACCGCAAACAGCCAGCACACCCGCCTCGGCCCTGCTGCTGGCGCAGCAACTGGCCAGTCAGTTTGCCGCTACCGCAGCAGAGCGCGACCATGCCGGCGGCACCCCCAAGGCCGAGCGCGATGCCATTCGCGCCAGCGGCCTGCTGGGCCTGTCCATTGCCCGCGAGTTGGGCGGCATGGGTGCCAACTGGCAGGAGACCCTGCTGGTGGTGCGCGAGTTTGCCAAGGCCGATAGCTCGGTGGCCCATGTTTTTGCCTTTCACCATCTGATGCTGGCCACGGTAGAGCTGTTTGGCCGGCCGGAACAATGGCAGCCCTGGCATGAAATCACCACCCGGCAAAACTGGTTCTGGGGCAATGCGCTCAATCCGCTGGACGAGCGCACCGTCAGCAAGCGCCTTGCCGGCTGGCACGAGTTTTCCGGCCAGAAAAGCTTTTGCTCCGGTGCGCTGGATTCACAAATGCTGGTGGTCTCTGCCCGTCGCCAGCCGGGCGGGCAGCTCGTGGTGGCGGCCATCCCCACCGGGCGCAGTGGTATCAGCGTGCAGCAGGACTGGAACAATATCGGCCAACGCCAGACAGATAGCGGCAGCGTGCACTTTGAAAAGGTACGCATCGAAAACAATGAAATTCTGGATACGCCCGGCCCGCTCACCACGCCGCGCTCCTGCCTGCGGCCACTGCTGGCGCAGCTGATCCTGACCAATATCTATCTGGGCATTGCCGAAGGCGCTTTTGAAGAAGCCCGGCACTACACCCTGCACGAGGCGCGACCCTGGCAGGCGGCGCAGGTAGACCACACCCACGAAGACCCCTACATCCTGGGTCATTACGGCGAATTCTGGGTGGGGCTGGAAAGCGTGCGCGCCCTCACCGACCGTGCGGGCAGCCGGCTGGTGGACGTACTGGCCCGTGGCGAGGCGCTGAGCGAAAGCGAACGCGGCGAAGTGGCCATGAATATTGCGGCGGCCAAGGTGGCCGCCACCCGGATGGGGCTGAACCTGGCCTGTCAGATGTTCGAGGTAACCGGCGCGCGCGCCACCCATGCCGGACTGCGTCTGGACCGGCACTGGCGCAATCTGCGCACCCACACCTTGCACGATCCGGTTGATTACAAATTAAAGGAGTTAGGGGAATGGGCTTTGATTCGCAGCTATCCGACACCGACGTTTTATTCCTGAAACCCACATCGGCCCGGCGGGCCGAGCCAGCGGAAGGCCCGGCCATGCCCCTGATTACCCTGCCGAACCGGCAAAGCCTGACCACCTCCATCCGCGCCACGGCGCAGGTGTTTGAAGACCCGCAATCCACCGCCCTGCTGGCGCGCATTCAACTGATTGCCCCCAGCGACGCCAATGTACTGATCATTGGTGAAACCGGCACCGGCAAGGAGCTGATCGCCCGCCACGTGCATGCGCTGAGCCAGCGGGCAAATCAGCCCTTTGTCGCCGTCAATTGCGGCGCGTTTTCCGAATCGCTGGTGGAAAGTGAGCTGTTTGGCCATGAAAAAGGCGCATTTACCGGCGCTTTCGCCGCCAAGCCGGGCTGGTTCGAGGCCGCCAATGGCGGCACGGTGTTTCTGGATGAAATCGGCGACTTGCCACTGAATATTCAGGTGAAGTTGCTGCGCATCCTGCAGGAGCGCGAGGTGGTGCGACTGGGCTCGCGCAAACCCATCCCCATCAATGTCCGGGTGATTGCCGCCACCAATGTGCGGCTGGAAGAAGCCGTCGCCGCCGGCCATTTCCGCGAGGATCTGTTCTACCGCCTGCGGGTGGCCCATCTGGCCCTGCCAGCCCTGCGTGACCGCCCCGGCGACATCCTGCCGCTGGCCCGCCATTTTGTCGACGAATACCGCCAGCGCCTGGGCTATGGCGACATCAGCCTGCATGCCGAAGCCGAACGCAAGCTGCTGCAGCACCCGTGGCCGGGCAATATCCGCGAACTGGAAAACGTCATCCACCATGCCTTGCTGATCTGCAAGCACAATGTGGTTCGCAGCGAAGACCTGCAGCTGTCCTCGCTGCAACTGAACCGGCGCAACGAACGCAGCAGCAGCCACCCACCACTGGCCGGCGGTGCGGGCAGCGACGATGCCCACCAGCAATTGCAGCAGGCACTGCAAGCGCTGTTCGAGGCCAATGGCAGCAATCTGTATGAAGACATCGAAAGCAGCATCATCCGCGCTGCCTATAACTACTGCCATCGCAACCAGGTGCAGGCAGCCCGTCTGCTGGGCATCAGCCGCAACATCATCCGCGCCCGGCTGATCCGCTTGGGCGAGATCAGCGCGCTGCGCTAGGTCGCGGCGGTGAGTGGCAAACAGTGTGCTGGCGAGCCTGAGTGAAACCGCCCTGCCCGTCCAACCCCCGGGTGGCTAGCCTAGCTGGTTCGGGCTGCTGCCATGTAAGTCAGCCTGGCAGACTCACCCTTGGCATCACATCACGACAGGGTGATCAGGCTGGATTCGATGACCGAGCCGGGCATCATCTGCGCAATCCCCTGCGCCAGCTCGGCACCGGCCTGCTGCAATGCCTCCAGCGGCATGGCCGGCAGGCTTTCCAGAATGAACCACATATGCTGATCGGCAGCACTCAGCCGGGTTCTCACCCCTTGCCGCCAGTTCCAGCGGCGACAGGTCACCCCTTGCTCATCGCGCCATACCACTTCGCCGCGCTCTGGAGACTCCGTCGCCGGCTGGCCTTCTTTCATGGTGTCGAACAGCTCGCTGCCGTCAGCCAGTACCAGTCTGGGCTGGCCCATATAAGCCGCCAGGTTTTCACCCCCCACCGGAATGGCATGACGCAGGCTGATGGCGTTGTACAGATCGACTACCGGATCAATGGCCGGCAGGCTGCCATCCCGCAGCACCCGCTTGCGCAGTGCCTCGGCCGAACACGGCGTACGCTGTGGCTTGGCACCAAAGGCGCGGAACACATCGGCCCAGGCCTGCAGGTGCGCATCGGCCCAGGCCGCGCCGCCAGCCTGAACAAACAGGCAGGCCTCGCGCAGCTGCTGCGCGCCAAACTCAGGTGCAGCCAGCGCGGCGGCTTCCACGCGGATGCTGACGGCCCGAAAACCGGGGGCTATCGTGGCGATCTCCGGACTGATTGACGGCAAAAAGGCTGACATTGCGGTATCCTTTGGTGACTGATTCATTTCATATTACCGACCAATGTCCAAAACAGTCAACATAATGACCGACCCCGGTGCCGATGCCGAATCCATCAGCGCGGCATTGGCCAGCCGCCTGAAGCAACATCGCAAACAACAGAAACTGTCGCTGGATGAGCTGTCGCGCCGCGCTGGCGTCAGCAAGGGCATGCTGGTGGAAATCGAAAAAGGCAGTGCCAACCCCAGCATTGCCATCTTGTGCAAGCTGGCGGCAGCGCTGGGCATTTCCGTGGCCGATATTGTGAATGTGGCCAGCGCACCGGCCATTCACATCATCGAGCAAGCCGATATCCCGCTGCTGTGGCGCGGGCCAGGTGGCGGTTCGGCCCGGCTGCTGGCCGGCAGCAGCGGCCCGGACATGGTGGAACTGTGGCGCTGGGAAATGCATCCGGGAGAGGTATTCACCTCGCCTGGGCATTCGCAGGGGACTTTCGAGCTGTTTCATGTCGAACAGGGCGAATTGCAGCTGTGCGTGGGGGAGGTGGTCCATACCCTGCGCGCCGGCACAGCGGCGGTAGCGCGTACCGATGCACCACACCATTACGCCAATCAAAGTGATGAGCTGCTGGTATTCACCATGACCGTGGCCGAACTCAGCCCCTGGCGGGTCATCAAGTAAGCCTGGCCGCTGCGCCGCTGATCAAGCGTGACTGCAGCACGCCAGCCAAGCCGCCATGAATGTATCGGGTCTGCGCGGGACGGTCAGCCTGCTGCAAGGCCTGCAGCATGGGCCTGCGCCAACTCTTTGCTGCTCAGTACAAAATCAGTACCGTCGGCCAGCCGCTCCACCGCCAGGTCGATGAATCTGCGCACGCGGGCGGGCTGCGCGGCACGGCTGCCGTAATAGACAAACAGGCTGTAGTGATCGGCCATGTGTTCCAGCAGAATGGGTAGCAGCCGGCCATTGCGGATCAACGCCGCTGCGGTAGGGGCCGCCAGCTGGCCGATCACCTCGCCGGCCAGCACGGCACGCAACTCCATGGCCTCATCATTGGTACAGAATGCCGGGTTGATCGGCTGATCCTGCATGCTGTCACCCACGCGCACCCGCCACGGCACTACGCGGCCATCGCTGGCACGGCGAAAGGCGCTGCAGCGATGCGAGCTAAGCTCGTACAGACTTTGCGGAATACCGTGCTTGCGCAGATAGCTGGGCGCGGCACAGATAATCAGCTGCATGGGAATCAGCCGCCGGGCCACCACGCCTTCCTGTGGTGAGTTGCCCAGCCGGAAGCCAACATCGATGCGGTCTTCCACCCAGTTGCCAATGCGGTCATCCAGTTGTACATCCAGCTGCACTTCCGGGTAGAGCCGGCAGTATTCGTCCATGACCGGGCCAATCACCGATTGCAGTACCGTGCGCGGGCCGACGATGCGCAAGGGCCCGGCCAGATCGTCCTTGGTCTGCCGCACCGCCGACAGCGCCTGCTGAAAGCCGATCAGCGACGGATGCACCGCCTCCAGAAAACGTTGTCCCTCCTCCGTCAATGACATGCTGCGGGTTGTGCGGTGAAACAACCTCACCCCCAGGTGTTGCTCCAGCTGCCCTAGCGCCTTGCTGGCCGCTTGTGGCGATATCTGCTGGGCAGCGGCAGCCTTGCTGAGGCTGCCGAACTCGGCAGTGCGCACGAAAGTGGTGATGGAGCGCAGCTCGTTCATGGACATGGTTCAATCCTGCCGGTGAATTAACATTAAAAAGTTGTAGATTATTCAAATAATCATGCGCTAGTTTAATGTTTTCCAGGAAATTAAAGTGACGTCCATCAAGACCACCGGCCGCAACGGCTGCGGAGAATACGCATGGACAACTTTACTTTCTTCAATCCCACCAAGATCGACTTCGGCACAGACAAGGAACAACTGATCGGCCAGCATCTGGCAGAACACGGCATCAATAAGGTGCTGCTGTGCTTTGGTAGCGAGCGCATCAAGCGCGATGGTCTGTTCCAGACCGTAAGCAAAAGCCTGGCCGGGCACGGCATCGAATTCGTCGAATTTGGCGGCATTGTCAGCAACCCGCTGCTGTCGAAAGTGCGCGATGGCATTGCCCTGGCGCGTGGCCATCAGGTGGGCGCGGTGCTGAGCGTCGGCGGCGGCTCGGTGCTGGACAGCAGCAAGGCCATTGCCGCCGGCGTGGCTTACCCCGGCGAGGTATGGGATCTGTTCATCGGCAAGGCCACGATCAATGCGGCATTGCCGGTGTTTTCCATCCTCACCCTGGCGGCCACCGGCAGCGAGATGAATAGCGGTGCCGTGGTGACCAATGAGGACACCAAGGAAAAGTTTGCCATCCAGTCGGTGCATACCTTCCCGCGGGTATCCATCGTCAACCCGGCCCTGATGCAGACCGTGTCACGCGATTACCTGGTCTACTCGGCCGCCGACATCATTGCGCACTGCATCGAAGGCTATTTCACCGCCACGGTACAGCCCACGCTGCACTCGCGCATGGTGGAATCCATCGTCAACACCGTGATCGACACCACCGAAACCCTGCTGGACAACCCGGCCGATTACCCAGCACGCGCCGAGTTTGCCTGGGCCGCCACCCAGGCGCTCAATGGCCTGCTCTACGCCGGCACCGCCGGTTTCAACTACCCGAACCACATGATCGAGCACGCACTGTCGGCACTGTTCAACGTGCCACACGGCGCGGGTCTGTCAGTGATCATGCCAGCCTGGATGAAGTGGTATCACGGTCGCAACCCGGCGCAGTTCCAGCGCTTCGCCAAGCATGTATTCGGCGTTGACACTGCGCAGCAAGGCATTGCCGCCCTGGAAGCCTGGTTCGACAAGATCGGCACCCCAACGCGCTTGTCACAACTGGGCATCACCGAGGCCGATGTGCCAGCCATTACCGACGTGGTATTGGGCAATGCCCAATGGTTCGGCATTGCCGATATCTATACCCGCGAAGTAGTGGTCGAAATACTGAAGCTGGCACGATGAGAAAACCATTACTGCTGCATGTCGAGTTGAGCCATACCACCATAGGGCAAAGCCCGGGAGTGAACCAAGCATGACCCCTGCTTCTCGCCCGCCGGATCGCGGCATGGTGCTGACCATCATCATGGTCAGCTACCTGATGCTGGTGATCGACATCTCCATCGTGCTCACCGGTCTGCCACGCATCCAGGCGGCCCTTGGTTTCACCCCGGCCGGCCTGTCCTGGATACAGAATGCCTATACCCTGACCTTTGGCGGCTTTCTGCTGCTGGGGGCACGCGCCGGCGACATCCTTGGCCGGCGGCGCATGTTCATCACCGGCCTGGCCATCTTCACCCTCGCTTCACTGGCCATTGGCGCAGCAAGTACACCGGCCTGGATGATCAGCTTTCGTGCGGTGCAGGGCCTCGGTGCTGCCGTGCTGGCACCTTCGACCCTGGCGCTGATTTCCACCCATTTCGAGGAGGGCCACGCACGCACCCGGGCGCTCTCGCTGTACGCAGCTGCCGCGGGCATTGGTGCCACGGTGGGGCTGGTACTGGGCGGGCTGCTGGCCGATCTCATCTCCTGGCGCGCCGGCTTCTTCATCAACCTGCCAATTGGTGCGGCACTGATCGCCGGCAGCGTGCGCCATATCCACGAAACGCCGCGGCAGACCGGGCGCTTCGACATGGCCGGTGCGCTGACCTCCACCCTGGGCATGTGCGCGCTGGTATTCGGCATCGTCGAGGCGGCGGAATCCGGCTGGGCCTCGCCGCTGACCTGGGCCAGCATCGCCATTGGGTTACCGCTGCTTGGGGCATTTTTGTGGATTGAGTCACACGCACAACAAGCGCTACTGCCGCTGGCACTGCTGCGCAATCCGCAACGTAATGCCGCCTATGTCGCACGGCTGCTTTTCCTGTGCGGCATGGTGGGCTTCTGGTTCTTTACCGCGCAATACCTGCAAGGCGTGCTGGGCTTCTCACCCATGCTGGCCGGGCTTGCCTTCGTGCCGGTCACCCTGCCCCAGCTGGCGACCTCGCTATCTGTTCCTGCGGTGGTACGGCGCTTTGGCCACCGTCGCGTGTTGCTGACCGGCCTCGCGCTGTGTGTTACCGGGGTGCTGTGGCAGGGGCTGGCGGCTACGCAAGCGTCTTACCTGAGCGGCGTGCTGGTGCCGATGTTGCTGGTCGGTTTTGGGCAGGGCTGGGTGCTGGCACCGCTGACGGTGGCGGGAGTGGCCGGGGTGGAGCAACACCACGCGGGCGCGGCGTCCGGGGTGCTGAACGTAGCCCACCAGATTGGCGCAACCCTGGGGCTGGCCATTCTGGTTGTGGTGTATTCCGCCGGCCATGCCGCCGTGTACGACGCTGCCGGCATGGCATTGCACACCGGCCACGTCCTGTATACGGCTGCGCTGTTCCTGTGCGTGGCCTTGCTGGTATCGCTGCGCTACATCCGCTTCGACTTCGACGCTGCGCGCCCGGACACGGCGTACAAGGCCGCGGCGCAAACAGCCTGAACATACAGAAAATCCGCAAATAACATCAGAAAAGGAATGGCAATATGCAGACAACCACACTGAACAACGGCATCCAGATGCCCTTGCAGGGCTTTGGGGTGTTCCAGATGAGCGATCTGGCCGAGTGCGAGGCCTGCGTGGCCGCCGCACTGCGCACCGGTTACCGCCTTATCGACACCGCAGCCTCCTATGGCAATGAGACCGCTGTTGGCCGCGCCCTCGCCGCCAGCGCCATCCCGCGCGAGCAACTGTTCATCACCAGCAAGCTGTGGCTGCACGACAGCGGCTACGAACAGACCTTGCAGGCCTTCGAGCGCTCATTGGCGCGACTGCAGCTGGATTACCTCGACCTCTATCTGATCCACCAGCCCTATGGCGATGTGCACGGCTCGTGGCGCGCAATGGAAGAGCTGTACCGCGCCGGCCGTATCCGCGCCATTGGCGTCAGTAACTTCCACCCGGACCGGGTGATGGATCTGGTCATGCGCAACAAGATTGTTCCGGCGGTAAACCAGCTGGAAACCCACCCTTTCTTCCAGCAAACCGCCAGCGCAGCCTTCCTGCAGCAACTGGGCATACAGCTTGAATCCTGGGGGCCATTCGCCGAGGGTCGCAACAACTTGTTTGGCCATGCGCTGCTGCAAGCCATCGCCAGCCGTCATGAGCGCACGGTAGCCCAGGTGGTATTGCGCTGGCTGCTACAGCGCGGCGTGGTGGCCATTCCCAAATCAGTGCGGCCAGAGCGCATGGCGGAAAACTTCGCCATCACCGATTTCGCCTTGACTGCCGACGACATGGCCAGCATCGCTACGCTCGATACCGCCAGCAGTGCATTTTTCGACCATAGAGACCCGGCCATGGTGAAGTGGCTGTACGAAGCACATCGCCCCACCTGATACCGACATCCAGAAAGAACATCACATGACAGAGCCAACACTTCCCAGCACCGACGCCGTCACGGTAAGCCGCGCCGGCACGCAAGATTCCTACCGCGGCCCGGCGGAGTGGTTCACCGGCTGCGTGCGCGTCGACCCCTTGTTTGCCGTGCGCCACCCCGCAGCCGGCTCCGGCGCGCTGGTCACGTTTGAAGCGGCTGCGCGTACCGACTGGCACACCCACCCGCTGGGGCAGACGCTAATTGTCACCGCGGGCTGCGGCCGCGTGCAGCAGTGGGGTGGGCCAGTACAGGAAATCCGCCCCGGCGACGTGGTGAGCATTCCGGCGAACACCAAACACTGGCACGGCGCCGCCCCCACCACCGCCATGAGTCATATCGCCATTCAGGAACAGCAACAAGGTAGTGTGGCGAACTGGCTGGAAAAAGTGAGTGACGCGCAATACGCCAGCTAAATGGCAGACACGCCCAAGGCCAGGCTTGCATTCAATGCACGACCCTGGCCTTGAAGGCGATAGACGCGAGGCACTCTTTGGGAGTATATGGCGCATGATAATACTTGTATGTCATGACTGGCCATTTCACTGAACAAGCCATCATGAAACGCGCTGTCCTATTTCTGCTTGCCATCCTCGCCTGCCAAACCCTGTATGCCAAAGCCCCGCCTCCCGGCGGCTATCAGCCAGACGATACCCAGCTGATCGAGCACGGCAGCTACACCAACAACGATGGCAACACCGTACACCGCCCGGCCCACAGCAAATCCGGCCAGGCTCCACAGGGTGCCACCGCCAAATGCCGCGATGGCAGCTATAGCTTCAGCCAGCATCACCGTGGCACCTGCTCCCGCCACGGCGGGGTGAGTGAGTGGCTGAGGTAGCCTGCTTGGGGTGAACGACTGCCAGCAATGGCCGTGCTCATGGCGCTTCGATACCAGCCAGAGGCTGATCCGAATGGAAGCCTGCAGCGGACCGTGTGCTTGCCTGGTCAGGATCAGGCGGGTTTGCATGGGCTGCACAGCAAACCCGGTTCCGGTATAGTAAAGCCCATCTTATTCACCTGCCCGCTTGCCCGGCCCCAATAAAAGCAATTTGGAGCGGCAAAGGGGGTAGCAAATAGCTGGCAAGTCAATATGTTCCAGCAAATTCAAGGGTTTACGAAATCATGCTGCTGATGATCGACAACTACGACTCTTTTACCTACAACCTGGTGCAGTATTTCGGCGAGCTGCAACAAGAGGTAAAGGTGTTTCGCAATGATGAAATCACCCTGGAAGAAATCGAAGCCTTGCAGCCGCAGTATCTGGTGATTTCCCCCGGCCCCTGCACGCCGAACGAGGCCGGGATTTCGGTAGCGGCCATCAAGCACTTTGCCGGCAAGCTGCCCATCATGGGGGTGTGCCTGGGCCATCAGGGTATCGGCCAGGCCTTTGGCGGCAATATCATTCACGCCAAGCAACTGATGCATGGCAAGGTGTCGCCGGTGCACCATCACAATATCGGCATGTTCCGTGACCTGCCCAATCCGGTGAGCTGCACCCGTTATCACTCGCTGGTGATCGAGCGCGAAACACTGCCGGATTGCCTGGAAATCACCGCCTGGACCGACGACGGCGAAATCATGGGTGTGCGCCACAAAACCCTGCCCATCGAGGGCGTGCAGTTCCATCCCGAGTCCATCCTGACCGAGCATGGCCACCGCATGCTGGACAACTTCCTCAAGGAATTCGCCTGAGCGAATGACTGACGGCCCCGCCTGTCACGGTCGGGGCCTGCTTTGCCGTGCTGCCACGACAGCCCCGCCCGAGATTCAAGGACCTTCATCATGCTGACCCCCCAGGCCGCCCTCAACCGACTGATTGACGGCAACGAACTGTTTTTTGACGAAATGCTGGATCTGATGCGCCAGATCATGCGCGGCGAACTGACTTCGGCCCAGACGGCTGCCATTTTGATTGGTCTGCGCACCAAGGTGGAAAGCGTGTCGGAAATCGCTGCGGCCGCCACGGTGATGCGCGAGTTTGCCACGCCAGTGCCGGTACAGCTGCGCGAGCACCTGATCGATACCTGCGGCACCGGTGGCGACAAGAGCCACACCTTTAATATCTCCACCACATCGGCCTTTGTCGTGGCGGCCGCCGGTGCGCGCGTAGCCAAGCATGGCGGGCGTTCGGTGTCGTCCAGCTCGGGGAGCGCCGACGTGCTGGAACTGCTGGGTGTCAATCTGGCGCTCAGCCCCGAACAAGTGGCCCGCTGCATCGATGAGATCGGCGTCGGCTTCATGTTCGCCCCCAATCACCACAGTGCGATGAAGCATGTTGCCCCCATCCGCAAGGAACTGGGCGCGCGCACCATCTTCAATATCCTGGGACCGCTGACCAACCCGGCCAATGCCGATCACCAGATCATGGGCGTGTTCCACCCCGACCTGGTCGGCATCCAGTCGCGGGTGCTGAAGCAGCTGGGCAGCAAGCATGTGATGATCGTGCACGGTCTGGACGGGCTGGATGAAATCACCCTCAGCGACCGCACCATGGTGGCCGAACTGAAAGACGGCCAGATCGAGGAATACATCCTGGACCCGCGCGAACTGGGTTTCAGCTTCTTCGAACTCAAGGACATCCAGGCCACCAGCGCCACCGCTTCACGCGACATCCTGCTGTCGGTACTGGACAACCAGCCTGGCCCGGCGCGGGACATCGTCCTGCTCAATGCCGGCGCAGCGATTTATACTGCCGACATTTGCGCCACGCTGCCGGAAGGCATTGCGCTGGCGCGTGAAGTACTGGCCAGCGGCCAGGCGCGCGCCAAGCTGCAGCAACTGATAGCGCTGAGCCAGTCACTGGCTGCGTAACCCCGTTTTTGCACGTCCGGCCACCCGCTGTGGCCGGACGGTTTTACCACTGATTCCTGCTTCTCGAGATATTGCCTACCATCATGCGCACACCATCCCAAGACATTTTCAAGGCTTACGATATTCGCGGCATTGTCGGCAAGACGCTGACAGTGGAAGCCGCCCAGCAAATCGGCCATGCCATCGGCTCGGAAGCCGTGGCACGCAAGGTCAAGGCCATCGTCATTGGCCGTGATGGCCGCCTGTCTGGCCCCGATCTGAGCGATGCACTGGCCAATGGCATCCGTGCCGCCGGGGTGGATGTCATCGATGTCGGCCGTGTGGCCACGCCCATGCTGTATTTTGCAGCTTACGAACTGGGCACGCTGTCTGGCGTCATGGTGACCGGCAGCCACAACCCACCGGACTACAACGGTTTCAAGATGATGCTGGCCGGCGACACCCTGGCCGGCGAAGACATCCAGGCGCTGTATCAACGCATCAAGAGCGGCAAGCTGGCTACAGGTGCCGGCAACTACAGCACCCATAACATTACCGAGGCCTACCTGACGCGCATCACCAGTGATATCAAGCTGGAACGCAATATGAACATCGTGGTGGATTGCGGCAATGGCATCGCCGGTGACTTTGCCCCCGTGCTGTTCCGTCGCCTGGGCTGCCGCGTGCGCGAGCTGTTCTGCACCGTGGATGGCACCTTCCCCAATCACCACCCGGACCCGGCCAAACCGGAAAACCTGCAGGACGTGATCGAAGCGCTGGCCAAGACCGATTCCGAGCTGGGCCTGGCTTTTGATGGTGACGGCGACCGCCTGGGCGTGGTCACCAAGGAAGGCAATATCATCTGGCCAGACCGCCAGCTGATGCTGTTTGCTGCCGACGTGCTGGAGCGCAACCCCAAGGCCAAGGTGATTTACGACGTCAAATCCACCCGTCTGCTCAAACCGTGGATTCTGGAAAACGGTGGCGAGCCGGTGATGGCCCGTACCGGTCACAGTTTCATCAAGGCCAAGATCAAGGAAACCGGCGCGCTGCTCGCCGGCGAAATGAGCGGCCATGTGTTCTTCAAGGAGCGCTGGTATGGCTTTGACGACGGCATGTATGCCGGCGTGCGCCTGCTGGAAGTATTGTCGCGGGTAGAAGACCCCAGCGCCGTGCTCAATGCCCTGCCCAATGCCATTTCCACACCGGAACTCAACCTGAAAATGCAGGCCGAGGGCGAAAACCACGCCCTGATCGCCAAGTTGCAACAGACTGCCAGCTTTGACGGTGCCGAGGAAATCAACACCCTGGACGGCCTGCGCGTGGAGTATGCCGACGGTTTCGGCCTGGCGCGCGCCTCCAACACCACCCCGGTTATCGTGCTGCGTTTCGAAGCGGATAATGCCGAAGCACTGGAACGCATCAAGGCCGACTTCCGCCGCGTACTGGCCACCGCAACGGATGCCAAACTGCCGTTCTGAACGGAAATAGTGCAGTAGCGGCCGCTTGCCCTATAATGGCGGCCGAACCAGACCACAGGGGAC
The DNA here is from genome assembly GCF_003852595.1 of Aquitalea sp. FJL05. Classification (NCBI taxonomy): domain Bacteria; kingdom Pseudomonadati; phylum Pseudomonadota; class Betaproteobacteria; order Neisseriales; family Chromobacteriaceae; genus Aquitalea; species Aquitalea sp. FJL05. The sequence continues at coordinate 42,732 of NZ_QAJS01000001.1, read as the reverse complement.
ATGGCAGGCCATGTCCCCTGTCATTATTGACAAGGGATGGCCCATCGCGGCCCCCTGTCCCGAAAGGATGAGCATGTACGCCCAGGCTGCCAGCAGCTTTACCACCGTGCGCGATCTGCTGCGTTTTGCGGTGTCGCGTTTCAATCAGGCCGGCCTGACCTATGGCCACGGCACCGACAACGCCCACGATGAAGCCGCCTACCTGATTCTGACTATGCTGAAGCTGCCAATCGACCGGCTGGAACCCTATCTGGACGCACGCCTGCTACCCACTGAAGTCAAGGACATCATCGACCTGATCGAACGCCGGGCCGAAGAAAAAGTGCCGGTGGCCTACCTCACGCACGAAGCCTGGCAGGGCGAGTTCAGCTTCTATGTGGACGAACGCGTGCTGGTGCCGCGCTCCTTCATCTACGAGCTGCTGGGCGAGCCGCTGCAGCCGTGGATCGAACATCCGGAACTGGTGCACCGCGCACTGGACTTGTGTACCGGCTCGGGCTGCCTGGCCATCCAGCTGGCGCATCACTACCCGGATGCCGAAATCGACGCCGTCGACATTTCGCTGGATGCGCTGGAAGTGGCGGCCATCAATGTGCAGAACTACGGCCTGGAAGAGCAGATCCAGCTGATCCACAGCGATCTGTGCGAAGGGCTGGAAGAACCCTACGACCTGATCATCGCCAACCCGCCCTATGTGGATGCCGAATCGGTGGACGCGCTGCCGCAGGAATACCTGCACGAGCCGGAAATCGCGCTGGGCTCCGGCGAAGACGGCCTGGATGCCACCCGCGAAATCCTGCGCCGCGCACCGGATCTGCTGACTGAGCAAGGCGTGCTGCTGGTGGAAATCGGCCACAACCGCGAGATGCTGGAAGAATGCTTCCCCAACCTGCCCTTCATGTGGATGGAAACCGCCAGCGGTGATGGCTTTGTCTTCTTGCTGACCCGCGAAGACCTGGTCAACGGCCTGGCACTGGATGAGGCTGCCGAATAAGGCAGCGCCCGCTCCAATAGCAAAAGCCGGACAATTGTCCGGCTTTTTTCATATATACCCACCGACCTGCTAGTGGCTGAAACCGTAGTTCCACAGCAGCAGGCTGCTGGTAAACAGCATGATCAGGCCAATGGCGCAGTCAAGCACGCGCCAGCTGCTTTCCTTCTGGAAAAAAGGCGCCAGCTTGCCAGCAAAAAAACCGATACCGGCAAACCACAGCACCGACGCCGTGATGCTGCCCAGAATGAAAGAAGGCGCAGCCAGGCTACCGTATACCGATGCCACGCTGCCGATCAGTATCACGGTATCCAGCCAGACATAGGGATTGAGCAGCGTCACCAGCAAGATGGTACGAATGGCGCGTTTGCGGTCACGCTCCACCGACCCTTCCAGCTTGAGCGCGCCGGGGTGAGCGGCTGCGCGGAAGGACTTGAAACCCAGCCACAACAGAAAAGCCGCACCCAACCAGGCCACGGTCTGCACGAAACCGGGAATGGCACCGATGATCTTGCCCATGCCCAGCACACCACAGCTGATCAGCAGCACATCCGCCACAATGCAGATCAGCACGATGGGCAGGATATGGCTGCGACCAATCCCCTGCCGGATGATGAAGGCGTTTTGCGGGCCGATACCCACGATCTGGCTGGTGGACAGCCCCAGCGCAGCCAGATAGACATTCAAGTTGAACATGATTTTCTCGCCATACAAGCGGCAGCGCTGCCAGGTGGCAAAGCGAGCCATGAATAGGCGCGTAGCTTAAAGTCAATTTGAATAGAAGTTAAGCTAATAATTTTTATACACGATAAGAAATTCTGATTTTAGTCCTCGCCCTGGCAGGCGCGATATTCCAGCAAGCCCGGCAACTGGCTCTTGAAGAAATCAATCAACACCCGCACCGCCGGTGACAAACCACGGCGCGTCGGATACAGCATCACCAGCCGCCCATCTTTGGGCCGCCACTGTGGCAGCAGCAACTGCAAGCGCCCATCGGCCAACTCTTCCGCGCAGCTATACAGCGGCAGCCCGGCTACCCCCAGTCCAGCCAGTACCGCCTGCTTCAGCGTTTGTACATTGTCGCTGCGCAGTAGCACATTCACGCGCACATCCTGGTAGCTGCCAGATTCGTGACGCAACAGCAAGACATCAGTGCCACCATCCAGCGGGCCAAACTGCAGGCTGCCACACCCCTCCAGCTGTTGCGGCCATAGAACATCCCCCGCTTGCGCCAGCCAGGCCGGCGTGGCCAGCAGACCCCACTGCGCCGTACACAGGCTGACTTGCACCAGGCTGGAAGATGCCTGTTCGAAACCGACACCGCGCACCACCACATCCACCCCCTCTTCCAGCAAGTCCACCTGGCGGTTGCTGGCCTGCACCGACAATTTCACCTTGGGATAGCGCTGCATGAAGTCGGGCAGCAAGCGCGACAACACGGCATCGGCAATGGCAATCGGCACGCTCAGCCGCACCTGGCCACTGGGCTCCTGCTGGCGCTGGCGCACGGCAGCCTCACCCGCCTGCGCCTCGGCCAGCATGGCCAGGCAGTGGGCATACAGTGCCTCGCCAGCATCGGTCAGCCGCAGACTGCGCGAGTTACGCTGCAGCAGGCGTGTTTCCAGCCGCTCCTCCAGCAGGCTGACCCGGCGCGAAATACGCGACTTGGGCAGGCCCAGGGTACGGGCGGCTGCGCTGAAGCCCTGGCGCTGTACTACCTGGGAGAACAGAAACAGATCATTCAAATCAAGCGCGAGCGGAATCATGGGTATTTCCTTGCAGACAGTCTGCAGATTATCGTTCCACCAGCGGAACGATAAATACGATTTTTCCTATATTTTAATCCTGAGTGCTTTGTCCATAATACCTCCACGCAATCAAGCCTTTCGTACAGTCCCTACCCAAACCAGGCAACGGGGGCATGGCCAGATTGCTTCAACCACAACGCAAAGGACCAAGCCATGAAAATCCGTCAACTGCTCACCGCCACCCTGGTCGGCCTCGCCACCCTGTCCGCTGCCAGCGTCTCCCTGCCGGCCGCCGCTGCCACTACGGCAGCCGCTCAGCAAAACGCCAACCTCAGCATGCTGTCGCGTGACAATGCCGTATTGCTGCTGGTTGACCATCAGGTCGGCCTGATCAGCGGTGTGCGTGATACCACGGTTGGCGATCTGAAGCACAACGTCGTGGCACTGGCCAAGGCCGCGCGCACCCTGGGCGTACCGGTTATCGTGACTGCCACCATGCCGGACGGCATGTGGGGTCCGACCATGCCGGAACTGACCGCAGCCCTGCCGGGTGTACAAGTCATCAGCCGTACCGTGATCAATGCCTGGGAAGACCCGAAAGTCCGCGCTGCCATTGAAAAAACCGGCCGCAAGCAAATCATCGTCGCCGGCGTGTCGCTGGAAATCTGTGCCAGTTTCCCGGCACTGTCGGCCAAGGCCGCTGGCTATGACACCCGTGTCGTACTGGATGCTTCCGGTACCTTCAATGAAGCCAAGCGCACTGCCGGCCTGCAACGCCTGCTGGGTGCCGGCATCCCGGTCACCGACTATGCCACGGTAGCGGTGGAAATGCTGCGTAGCAACGTCGACCCCAAGGCGCATGATGTCTACGGCGATCTGGACATGCCGTTTGCCACCCTGGTATGGCAGATGCAAAGCGGCTTCACCAAGAAGTAAGCCGCAGCAGTGAGCACAGCCAGCGCCCACATGGCGGCGCTGGCTGCAAACAGCCTTCCATCAAGCCAGACAGAGCAGATTCATCATGAAACAAGCAGACAAGGTGGCCGTGATCACCGGCGGTTCGCGTGGTATTGGCGCAGCCATTGCCCGCAAGCTGGCCAGCCAGGGCGCGCAGGTGGTGATTGTTTATCGCAGCAATCAGCAGCAGGCCGAGCATGTCGTTGCCGACATCATCAGCCAGGGTGGCAAGGCGGCAGCCTATGCAGCCGATGTCAGCCAGGAAGCGGCCGTGCGCGATGTGCTATCCGCCATTGCCACACGCTTTGGCCGCATCGACATCCTGATCAACAATGCCGGCGTGTTCGAAGGTCGCAGTCTGGCCGACGTCGATGCCGAGCATATTGCCCGTGTTTTCGACGGCAATATGGGCAGCATGCTGCTGATGACCCGTCATGCCCTGCCGTTTTTCCCGGAGCAAGGCGGACGCATAGTCAACCTGTCCAGCAACCTGATTTACTCACCGCGCATCGGCACGGCCATTTACTCGGCCAGCAAGGCGGCCGTCTCGGTACTGACCCACGCCTATGCACTGGAACTGGGGCCGCGTGGCATTACCGTCAATGCAGTGGCACCGGCGATGACCGAAACCGACATGACCGCAGCCACACCGCTGGCCCGCCGCGAAGCCGTGGCCAATGGCACACCGTTGGGCCGGGTGGCGCAACCGCAAGACATCGCCGACGTGGTGGCATTCCTGGCCAGTGAAGACGCGCGCTGGATAACCGGCCGCACCCTGCTGACCGATGGCGGCCTGACCGATGCCCTGTAATGCAGCAGCTGACATGCATGTATTGACGGTTGAACTCACCATCAAACCGGAATGTGTGGCGGATTTCCTGCTAGAACTACAGCAGTTCAGCCGTTTCATTCTGCAGCAAGAGGCAGACTGCCTGCGCTTCGAGATCTTCCAGGATGACGACGACCCCTGCCGCATCCTGCTGCTGGAAGGCTGGAGCAGCCGCCGTCATCTGGAAGAGGTGCAGTTGCAGCGCGCTTACTACCAGCCCTATTTCGCCAAGGTGCACACCATGTTTGCGGCAGAACGGCAGCTGCGGCACTGGCAGCCCCTACCACTTTAGCGTGGCTAACAAAAATGCGTGTTCCCGTGGCCAAAACCGCAGCACGCTTTTAGTTAGCCGCTCTCAACAACGCTGCGGCCGCTTGGCCCGGCGGCAATCAGGATACCCGCAAGATGACGCAATTGAAGATTTCCGCACCGGTCCACGGCCAGCCGCTCACCATCGGCAGTGGCTTCCAGGCCCAGCATTTTGGCGAACAGATGTTCCACGGGCTGATCGACCCGGTGGTGATGGTGGATCACTTCCACATGACCGCCACTACCTTCGAACCCCACCCCCACGCCGGCATTTCCGCCGTCACCTATATGTTCGAAGACGCAGCCAGCCCGCATGTCAATTATGACTCCATGGGCAATCAGGGGCCTATCGTACCGGGAGCCCTGCACTGGCTGGCCGCAGGACGCGGCGCCGTGCATACCGAACAGCCGGAAGGCATCAACCCGCACGTGCATGCATTGCAGATTTTCGTCAATCTGCCGGCCAGCAAGAAAATGCAGGCGCCATTTGCCGTGCATGCCGAGCCGACAGACATCCCGGAATACCACGCCCCCGGCATGCGGGTACGCGTTGCCGCCGGCAGCAGCAACGGCATCCATGCCGCCCACACGGCAGCGCTGCCGGAAGCCTTTACCTTGCTGGATGGTTTTGTTGATCCCGGCCAGCGCTTCGCCCATGTGCTGGAGCCGGGCTGGAATGCCATGCTCTACGCCATCAGCGGTCCCTTACAGCTACAGGCAGCAGGACAAACGGCTGACATCCCCGCGGGGAGCGCAGTTGGCATTGGCCTGGATGCCACGGCAGCGCAAGGGGCCGAACTACAGCTATACGCTGCCGAGGGCTGCCATTTTGTCTTGCTGTCCGGCCCGGCGCTGAAGGAGCCACTGGTCAAGCACGGGCCCTTCGTGATGAATAGCGCCGAGGAAATCAACGACCGTATCCACGCTTACCAGCGCGGCGAATTCGGCCAGTTGAGCGACGACTGGCTGCACAACAGCCGGCAGCCCGCATGACGACGCCGGCCCAGCCTGCAACAGCACCGGCCACCCACTGGCCGGCCTTGCTGATTGCCATTTTCGCCGGGGCTGCCGGGGCCTTCTGTCTGGGCAAGGTGCCGGCGGTACTTGGCCTGCTGCGGCATGAGCTGGGGCTGAATCTGGTGCAAGGCGGCTGGATCGCCTCGGCTTTCAATAGCCTCGCCATTGTGCTCAGCCTGTTCATGGGCTTGCTGCTGGCACGCTGGAATGCCCTGCAAGCCGGCGTCATCGGCCTGCTGCTGTTGCTGCTGGGCGGCGGACTGGCCCTGCCGGCAGGCGGGCTGGACATGATGCTGGTATCGCGGGTGATCGAAGGCATCGGCTTCTTGCTGGTATCGGTGGCCATGCCCAGCATGATCGTCAGCCTGGCCAGCGAGCGGGACAAGCGGCTGGCACTCAGCCTGTGGGCGGTGAATCTGCCGCTGGGGGCGGCCATCGGCATGCTGCTGACACCCGCGCTGGCACAAGTTGGCGGCTGGCGACTAGCCTGGCTGGCCGGCATGGCGCTGCAATTGCTGGCTTTGCTATTGCTGCTGGCGTGCAAACCGGCCTTCCGCCAGCGCAGCTTGCACAGCGCCACCCATACAGATGCGCAGGCAGCGCCATTCGCCGTGCTGCGCCAGCCCGCTGTGTGGCGTTATGGCCTCGCTTTCATGCTGTATACCCTGATGCTATGGGCAGTGTTTGTGTGGTTGCCCTCGATGTTGCATGGCCGGCCAGAGCTGAGCGCCAGTCGCATCGCCCTGCTGTCGGCGCTGGCCGTGGTGGCGAATATCCCCGGCAACCTCGCCGGAGCCTGGCTGCTGCGTCGTGGCATGGGGCGCGATACGCTGATTTGCGCGGCACTGGGGCTGATGGGGCTGAGCGGCCTGCTTGCCTTCTGGCCCGGCCTGTCGCCGGATAGGGCTTATCTGCTTTGTCTGGCGCTCTCCTTCTGTGGTGGCGCGGTACCGCCGGCGGCCTTGTCTTCTGCCCACGGGCTAAGCCGTGGACCAGTGCAGCTGGCCATTCTGCAAGGCTACTTCGTGCAACTGGCCAATCTCGGCCAGTTACTCGGCCCCTTGCTGCTGGCAGCCATGGTAGCCGGCTCCACCGACTGGAGCGTGGCGCGCTGGCTGTTTCTGGCGGGTGCCCTGCTCGCCGCCATGCTGTTTGCCATGCGGCCACGCAGCCATTAGCATGGCTTTCTTCTGTCATCGCCGGAGCCTGCCGTGCTCGACCCGAAACAACTGGAAGCCCTGTCCGCCGTGGTGGACAGCGGCGGCTTCGACAAGGCGGCACGCAAGCTGTTTCTGACCCAGTCGGCCATTTCCCAACGCATACGTCAGCTGGAAGAAAACCTGGGGCAGCCGGTGCTCACCCGCACCAGCCCACCGGCCCCCACCACCGCAGGCCGCCTGCTGCTGCAACACTTCCGCCAGCTCAGCCTGATGGAAGGTGAGCTGCTCAACACCCTGCTGCCGGATGGCGAGCAAAGCGACTTCACCACGCTGGCCGTGGGAGTGAATGCCGACAGCCTCGCCACCTGGTTTCTGCCAGCCGTGCAAGCACTCATGCAGCGCCGCCGCTTGCTGTTCGACGTGATGATGGATGACCAGGACTACACCCACGAGCTAATGCGCAGCGGCCATGTCGCCGGCTGCATCGGCACCCGGGATACGCCAATACAAGGTGGCGAATGCCATTTCCTCGGCTGCATGCGCTATCTGTGCCTGGCCACGCCGGACTTTGCCACTCGCTACTTTGCCGACGGTTTTACTCACGCGGCACTGGCGCAGGCACCGGCCATCATTTTCAGTGGCAAGGATGATCTGCACAGCCAGTTTCTGCGCCAGGTGGCCGGCTATGACGGCAGCACGCCCCACATCACCCTGCCCACGCCACAGGGTTTCGTACAGGCAACCCGGCTGGGGCTGGCCTACAGCCTGCTGCCGGAGCTGATGATAGACGATGACCTGGAGAGTGGCCGCCTGCTGGATTTGCTGCCCGGCCAGTATGTCGACCTGCCCTTGTACTGGCATCACTGGCGGGTGGAGTCTTCGCTGGCTGGCGATCTGAGTACCGCCCTGCTGGGCTGGGCGCAGCAGGTATTACGTCAGCAGCTGCCCGAGCGTTGACAGCGGCCAGCAGCGGGGGCAAGATCACGCGCCCTGCTTCAGGATCAGAAAACATGCCGCAGCACACCCCCACCCCGGCCCAGTGGGCCGCGCTTGAACAAGCCGCGCGCACGGCAGCCCGCCGCGCCTATGTGCCCTACAGCCGCTTCGCCGTCGGTGCCGCCATCCTGGATGCACAGGGGCAGATCCACCCCGGCTGCAATGTGGAAAACGCCAGCTATGGCCTGGCCAACTGCGCCGAGCGCACCGCCATCTATTCGGCCCGTGTATTACACGATCTGCAGGAGATTGTGGCGGTCTGCGTCTACACCCCCACCGCCACCCCTACTTCACCCTGCGGCGCTTGCCGTCAGGTACTAAACGAATTTGGCCCTGGCATGCTGGTACGCTGCATTTGCGATGGCAGCGAGTGCATCGACACCACGCTGGATGTCTTGCTGCCCCATGCCTTTGGCCCAAACAACCTGAGCGATGCGGCCAGTTCTTGCTAGCTGCCGACAGCCTGCCCGGCTTGTTCTCGCGCAACGCACATAAAAAAACGGAAGCCCATGGGCTTCCGTTTTGTTTTGCTGCCGAACTGCTTAGCCCACCCAGCGACGTGCCGAGGCAAACATGCGGAACCAGGCGCCGTTCTCGCCCCAGTTATCCGGGTGCCAGCTGTTCTGCACGGTGCGGAACACGCGTTCCGGGTGCGGCATCATGATGGTGAAGCGACCATCAGCGGTGGTGACACCAGTAATACCGGCCGGCGAGCCGTTGGGGTTGAGCGGATAGGTTTCGGTGGCGCGGCCATCGAAATCAACATAGCGCAGCGCAGTGATCACGCCATCCTGTGCACCCGGGGCAAACACGGCACGGCCTTCGCCATGGCTGACCACCACCGGCAGCTGGCTACCCACCATATCGGCCAGGAAGATGGACGGCGACTCGGTGACTTCCACCATGGTGAAGCGCGCTTCAAACTGCTCGGAGGCATTGCGCTGGAACTTCGGCCAATGCTGTGCGCCCGGAATGATGCCGGACAGATTGGACATCATCTGGCAGCCATTGCACACGCCCAGCGCGAAGGTATCGCCGCGCTGGAAGAAGGCTTCGAACTGCTCGCGGGCACGCGGGTTGAACAGCACACTCTTGGCCCAGCCTTCACCAGCACCCAGTACGTCGCCATAGCTGAAGCCACCGCAAGCAGCCAGGCCCTTGAAATCAGCCAGCGATACGCGACCGCTGATGATGTCGCTCATGTGCACGTCGACTGCCTGGAAACCGGCGCGGTCAAAGGCGGCACCCATTTCCAGCTGACCGTTCACACCCTGCTCGCGCAGGATGGCCATGCGCGGACGCGCGCCGGTGGCGATGAACGGAGCGGCCGGATTTTCTTCGGTATCGAAGGACAGCTTGGCAAACAGACCATCCGACTTGGCATGGGACAACAGCAGATGCTCGCTATCGGCGCAGGCCGGATTGTCACGCATGCGTTGCAGGCGATAGCTGGTTTCGCTCCAGGCCTTGTGCAGATCGATACGGCTTTCGTTGAACAGCTCGCTGCCATGATGATTGATGACCAGGCGATCCTTGCTATTGATCTTGCCCAGCACAAACAGCTCGCGGCCGATGCCGGCAGCCATGAAGCGGGAAATCACCTCGGAAGTGTGTGCCTTTTTCACCTGCAGTACGGCACCCAGTTCCTCGTTGAACAGCACGCGCATGATGCGGCCATGGGTAGCGGCTTCCGGGGTCGGCTGCACGAAATCGTCGATCAGGCGCTGGGTGTTCTTGCGCTCGATCACCAGTTCCTGCAGATCAACCGTCAGGCCCACATGGCCGGCAAACATCATTTCCGCCAGCGTGGCAAACAGGCCGCCATCGGAACGGTCATGGTAGGCCAGCAGCATGTCGTCACGCAGCAGGCTTTGCACGGTATTGAAGAAGGCTGCCAGCTGGGCCGGGCTTTCCACGTCCGGCGCACGGCCTTCCATTGCCTTCCATACCTGGCCATAGATGGAACCACCCAGGCGGCAGCGGCCATAGCCCAGGTCCACCAGGATGATGTCGGTGTCTTTTTCATTGCGCAGCTGCGGGGTCACCGTCTTGCGCACGTCTTCCACCGGCGAGAAGGCGGTCACGATCAGCGAAACCGGTGCAGTCACCGACTTCTTCTCACCGTTTTCTTCCCACACGGTCTTCATCGACAGCGAGTCCTTGCCCACCGGGATGCTGATGCCCAGGTCCTGGCTCAGCTGCGATACCGCTTCCACGGTTTGGTACAGGCGCACTTCTTCGCCCGGATGACCGGCAGCAGCCATCCAGTTGGCGGACAACTTGATATTGCCGATGTGGCTGACAAAGCTGGCGGCGATATTGGTGAGCGATTCACCAATTGCCATACGGCCGGAGGCCGCGGCATTGAACAGCGCGGTCGGGGTGCGCTCGCCCATGGCCATGGCTTCACCACGATGGCTGTTGAAGCCCATGGTGGTGACGGCTACGTCGGCCACCGGCACCTGCCACGGACCAACCATCTGGTCACGCGCGGTCATGCCGCCCACCGAGCGGTCGCCGATGGTGATCAGGAAAGACTTGTCGGCCACGGCCGGATTACGCAGCACGCGGTAGGCGGTTTCCTTGAGCGGGAAGCGCGAAGCGTCGAACACGCGGAATTCCAGCGGCACGGTCTTCACGTCGCGGGTCATGCGCGGCGGCTTACCCAGCAACACTTCCAGCGGCATGTCTACCGGATTGTTGTTGAAGTGATCGTCGCGCACCTGCAGATGGCCATCGTCGGTGGCCACGCCCAGCACGGCGAACGGGCAACGCTCACGCTCGCAAATGGCGGTGAAGCGTTCCAGATCCTGCGGCAGAATGGCCAGCACGTAACGCTCTTGCGATTCGTTGGACCAGATCTGCATCGGGGTCATGCCCTTTTCTTCCAGATGCACCTTGCGCAGGTGGAAGATGGCACCACGACCGGCATCGTTCACCAGTTCCGGGAAGGCATTGGACAGACCGCCCGCGCCCACGTCGTGAATCGACACGATGGGGTTGTTGCTGCCGTACTGCCAGCAACGGTCGATCACTTCCTGACAGCGGCGCTCGATTTCCGGGTTGCCACGCTGTACCGAGTCGAAGTCCAGGTTTTCGCTGTTGGCACCGGTATCCATCGAGGATGCCGCACCACCACCCAGGCCGATCAGCAGGCTGGGGCCACCCAGCTGGATCAGCAAAGCGCCTTCCGGGATTTCGTTCTTGTGAATCTGTTGCTGCTGGATGCTGCCCAGACCACCGGCAATCATGATCGGCTTGTGATAGCCGCGCACTTCGCCATCCACCACTTCTTCAAAGGTACGGAAGTAGCCGGTCAGGTTGGGACGGCCGAATTCATTATTGAAGGCTGCGCCGCCAATCGGGCCATCCAGCATGATCTGCAGGGCGGAGGCAATACGACCGGGGCGGCCGTATTCGGCCTGCTGCTCGCCATACACTTCCCACGGCTGCACAAAGCCCGGGATATTCAGGTTGGACACGGTAAAGCCGGTCAGACCAGCCTTGGGGCGCGAACCACGGCCGGTAGCGCCTTCGTCGCGGATCTCGCCGCCCGAACCGGTGGAAGCACCGGGGAAAGGCGAAATGGCGGTCGGGTGATTGTGGGTTTCCACCTTCATCAGGATGTCGGTCGGTTCGGTGGTGAAACCGTACTCGGCCGTTTCCGGAGCCGGATAGAAGCGGTCGATGAAGGCACCCTCGATCACCGAGGCATTGTCCTTGTAGGCCACCAGCGTGCCTTCCGGATGCGCATCGTGCGTATCGCGGATCATGCGGAACAGCGACTTGCCCTGCTCTACGCCATCGATCACGAACTGGGCATTGAAAATCTTGTGACGGCAATGTTCCGAGTTGGCCTGGGCAAACATCATCAGCTCAACATCGGTGGGATTGCGGCCCATGCGGGTGAAATTTTCCACCAGGTAGACGATTTCGTCTTCGGACAAGGCCAGGCCCAGCGTGCGGTTGGCTGCTTCCAGTGCGGCGCGGCCACCACCCAGGATATCCACGCTGGTCAGCGGTTGCGGATCCATGTGCACGAACAGCTTGTCAGCGTCATCCAGCGCGGACAACACGGTTTCGGTCATGCGATCGTGCAAGAGGCCCGCCAAAACCTGACGAGCCTCTTCACTTAAAGATACACCGGCGGTGCTAACCCAGTAAGCCGTGCCGCGTTCGATGCGTAGCACTTGCTCCAGCCCGCAGTGGCGGGCGATGTCGGTGGCCTTGGATGCCCAGGGCGACAGCGTCCCCAGTCGTGGCGTCACCAGGAACAGCTCGCCTTGCGGCGCGTCCGCATGCGGGGCCTCGCCATAATTGAGCAGCTTGCCCAGAATATCTTGCTGTTCGGTCGAGAGTTGGCTTTCGCTTTCTGCGAAATGCCAGAATTCGGCTTTCACGCTGATCTCGGGCAAACCGGCCTCGGCCGCCGCAGCGAGAAGTTTTTCAAGACGAAACTGGGACAGGGCGGCACCGCCCCGCAGCTTGAGAATGGTCGACATGCAACACTCGCGACAAGTATCAGGAAAGCGCGTCATAATACAGCAAAACAGGCCGTGCATTAAGGCCATTCTGTGGCGAATGTCGGGCAATCAACCGTCCACAGCGCATTTCCGGAACAATAAAGTCACCGCAAGGAGCACCCGAGCATGAAAAAAATCGAAGCCGTGATCAAACCCTTCAAACTGGACGAAGTGCGCGAAGCCTTGTCCGACATCGGCATCAACGGCCTGACCGTGACCGAAGTCAAAGGCTTTGGCCGCCAGAAGGGCCATACCGAACTGTATCGCGGTGCCGAATACGTGGTGGACTTCCTGCCCAAGGTGAAAGTGGAAGTCATTCTGGCCGATGACCTGGTGGATCGAGCCATCGAATCCATCGTGGCCGCCGCCCGCACCGGCAAGATCGGCGACGGCAAGATCTTCGTCACCCCGGTGGAACAGGTCGTGCGCATCCGTACCGGCGAAACCAACGAAGACGCGATTTGATCAGCGCCCTGCTGCCGGCCTGGCTGGCAGCAGGCAAAGAAAAAGGCCGCAAACGCGGCCTTTTCAGCTGACTGCATGGTGGGAATTATTTCCACACCTTCCACCAAGGCATTTCCTCGACTGTCCACGGCTGGGACAGATAGGCGCTCTTGGGGTAGTTCAGGGCCAGCACGCGCTTGGCATCGCTGCTGAGCTGAGTCATGCCCAGCTTGTCGTAGGCGGTCACCATCAGCGCCAGCGCTTCTTCCGGATACTTGGTGTTGGAATACTCTTTCACCACACCCTGGGCGCGGTTGGCGGCGGCCAGGTAGGCGGTGCGCTTCATGTAGTAACGGGCCACGTGCATTTCACTGCCGCCCAGCGCATCCACCAAACGATCCATCTTTGCCAGCGCATCCGCACTATACTTGCTGCCGGGGAAACGGCTGGTCAGTTCGCGGAAAGCCAGGAATGATTCGCGGGCGGCCTTGGGGTCGCGCTCGCTCATGTCCTGACCAGCCCATTTCGACAACATGCCCTGGTCGTCGTTGTAATACACCAGGCCCTTGAGGTAGTACATGTAATCCACATTCGGGTGAGCCGGATGCAGCTTGATAAAGCGGTCGGCAGCGGCGATCGCCAGCTCCGGTTCATTGTCCTTGTAATGGGTATAGGCCAGGTCCATTTCGGCCTGCTGGGCGTAGCGACCATAGGGGTAGCGCGCTTCCAGCGTTTCGTACAGCTTGACAGCACGGGTATAATTACCGCTATTCAGTTCATCCCGAGCTTCCGAGTAGAGCTTTTCCACGGTCCAGCCGCGCGTTTCGTCGTAGGTTTCCGTGGTTGCACAACCGGCAAGCCCCATCACCAACATTGCTGCTACAACGTATCTTTTCATGACCGATCCTTACTTTGACTCGGAGGATTATAGCGATATCTCGGAAAACGAGGTATCTGCTCGACAACAGCTGGAGGTTCCGCTCTCTTTGGGTAGCGAACGCCTCGACGCAGCTCTTGCCAAACTCCTCCCCGATTACTCCCGCAGCCGCCTGACCCAATGGATCAAGGATGGCCATGTTCTGGTGGACGGCAAAGTCGTCCCCCCGAAAACCAGACTGCTGGGTGGCGAAAAGCTGGACGTTACCATTGTTCAGTCAAATGAAGAAATGGCTTTCCAGCCGGAAGCCATGGATTTGCCCATTGTTTACGAAGATGAACACATCCTGGTGGTGAACAAACCGGCCGGCCTGGTAGTGCATCCGGCCAGCGGCAACTGGACCGGCACCCTGCTCAACGGCCTGCTGCACCACTGCCCGTCGCTGGCGCATGTGCCGCGCGCCGGCATCGTGCACCGGCTGGACAAGGATACCAGCGGCCTGATGGTGGTCGCCAAGACCCTGCCGGCGCAAACCGAGCTGGTGCGCCAAATGCAGGCACGCAGCGTCAAGCGCATTTATCGCGCCATTGCCGATGGCATCGTCCCCTTCGACGGCACCATCAACACGCTGATCGGCCGCGATCCGCACAACCGCCTGCGCATGGCCGTGCTGAAGTTTGGTGGCAAGACCGCCATCACCCACGTGCGGGTGCTGGAACGTTACGACGCCCACTCCTATATCGAGTGCAAGCTGGAAACCGGTCGTACCCACCAGATTCGCGTACACATGAAGGAAGCGCGCCACCCGCTGGCCGGCGACCAGCTGTACGGCAACCCGCGCCACAAGATGGACGAAGACATCGCTGCCGTGGTGAAAGGCTTTGGTCGTCAGGCCTTGCATGCCTACAAGCTGGCGCTGATCCACCCGGCCACCGGCGAAGAGCGTAGCTGGCAAGCCCCGCTGCCGGACGACTTCCGCTTCCTGCTGGACACCCTGCGTGGTGAAAGCGGCGAACGCATGGAACAGGCCACGCCGCTTGCCGAAGAGTGGCACGAAGACGAGGACGATGATGACGAAGACGACGACGGCGACATCGAGGTCATCTATGTCCGTGACTGAAGCCGGCAACAACCCGCTGCTGCAGGCCGACTGGCCTGCTCCGGCTGCCGTGCGCACCCTGCTCACCACCCGCCAGGGTGGTGTCAGCCAGCCACCCTACGACAGCTTCAACCTGGGCACCCACGTGGGAGACCAGCCGGAAGCCGTTGCCGCCAACCGCGAACAGCTGCGCCTGCTGCTGCCGGACGAACCCGCCTGGCTCAACCAGGTACATGGCATCAATGTGGTGGACGCGGCCGACATCGGCGAAACCCTGCTGGATGCCGACGCCAGCGTCAGCCGCCAGCCGGGCAAGGTGTGCGTGGTGATGACAGCAGACTGCCTGCCGGTCTTGCTGTGTGACGACGCCGGCAGCGTGGTCGCCGCCGCCCATGCTGGCTGGCGCGGGCTGTGCGATGGCGTGCTGGAAGCTGCTGTCAGCGCCACCGGCGCGGCACCTGCCACGCTGATGGCCTGGCTGGGACCGGCCATCGGCCCGGATGCATTTGAAGTTGGCGCAGAAGTCCGCGCCGCCTTCATTGCCTGCGACGCAGCCGCCGCCACGGCCTTCACCGATATTGGCGAGGGCAAGTATCTGGCCGACATCTACCAGCTGGCGCGCCAGCGCCTGGCCGCTGCTGGCGTCAGCCGGGTCTATGGTGGCGACTTCTGCACCGTCATCGAGCGCGAGCGTTTCTTCTCCTATCGCCGCGACGGGGTAACCGGGCGCATGGCCAGCCTGATCTGGCTAGAGCCACAAGACTGACCCTGCCCCAGTGACAACGGCAGCCCCTGCACTTTATGGTGCGGCGGCCGCCGTTTTTCTTTGCCGCCCGCCCGGTCACTTGCCGCTCTCCATGAACTGTCATCGAATTTTCATGCCAATAGCGTAGCAGACACGCAACAGCGGCAAAACACCAGATGTTGTGGCAGACACGCATCACCCCCCAGAAGCTTGTCTTTATTGGATTTCCTGCCGGCACCAAAAGCAGGCAAGCCTGCCCCAAAAAATTCCTATCACCCTGCAAGCCTTATCTGGCGCGGATTTCGCATTTTCCGAGCGCTGTCAAGACTTGCTCCATCGCGCCGAGAACACTAGAATTTGGGCCAATCAAGCAGTGCAAACATATATATTGTGTTTATTCACAAGGCACGCACAGCTTTTCAACAGACTTGTCCACAGCCCTGCCCGGCCTGCCACCCAGGCCGCAGCGCAACAGACGCAAACCACCCAAAGAGGGCAATATGCAACTGACCACCTTTGAAGGGCAAACCGCCGCCGAGCTCGGCCGTGCCGCAGCCCCCCAGGCCGACTTCAGCCACTACAAGACCATTCGCCGCAATGGTGCCGTAGTGGCATTCGAGCCGGTCAAGATCTCCATCGCCATGACCAAGGCATTCCTGGCCGTGATGGGGCATCAGGGCGCTACGTCCGCCAGCATCCGCGAAAAGGTAGCCCAACTGACCGAGCAGGTGGTCAACGCCCTGATGCGCCGCAAGCCGGAAGGCGGCGCCATTCATATCGAAGACATCCAGGACCAGGTTGAACTGTCGCTGATGCGCTTTGGCGAGCACGATGTGGCCCGCGCCTACGTGCTGTACCGCGAACAGCGCTCACAAGAGCGTGCTGCCCGTGGCGAAGCCCTGACCCAGATCCAGATCAACGTCATCCGCAAGGATGGCCGCAAGCTGCCGCTGGACATTGCCCGCCTGCGCGCCGGTATTGAATCTGCCGCCCAGGGCCTGGCCGGCATCGGCATCGACGCCATCCTGTCGGAAACCCTGAAAAACATTTACGACGGCGTGCCGCTGGACGAAGTCAACAAGTCCGCCATTCTGGCTGCCCGTTCCATGATCGAGCAGGACCCGGCCTACGACTACGTCACCGCCCGCCTGCTGATGGACAGCATCCGCCTGGAAATCCTGGATGAATCGGTCAGCCAGGAAGAAATGGCCGAGCGCTATGCGGAATACTTCCCGCAATTCATCAAGAAAGGCATTCAGGCCGAACTGCTGGACGAACGCCTGGCCGAGTACGACCTGAAAAAACTGGGTGCCGCCCTGGACGCCAAGCGCGACCTGAAATTCGGCTACCTGGGCCTGCAAACCCTGTTCGACCGCTATTTCCTGCACATCGACGGCACCCGCATCGAAATGCCGCAGGCTTTCTACATGCGCGTCGCCATGGGCCTGGCCCTGAACGAAGTGAACCGCGAAGCCCGCGCCATCGAGTTCTACAATGTACTGTCCAGCTTCGACTTCATGTCGTCCACCCCCACCCTGTTCAACTCCGGCACCCGTCGCAGCCAGCTGTCCAGCTGCTACCTGACCACCATTGCCGATGACCTGGACGGCATTTACGAAGGCCTGAAGGAAAACGCCCTGCTGTCCAAGTTTGCAGGCGGCCTGGGTAACGACTGGACCCCGGTGCGCGCCATGGGCTCCCACATCAAGGGCACCAACGGCAAATCGCAAGGTATCGTGCCCTTCCTGAAAGTGGTCAACGACACCGCCGTGGCCGTCAACCAGGGTGGCAAGCGCAAGGGCGCCGTGTGTGCCTACCTGGAAACCTGGCACGCCGACGTGGAAGAATTCCTCGAACTGCGCAAGAACACCGGTGACGACCGCCGCCGCACCCACGACATGAACACCGCCAACTGGATTCCGGACCTGTTCATGAAGCGTGTGATGGAAGGCGCGGAATGGAGCCTGTTCTCGCCGTCGGAAGTGCCTGATCTGCACGAACTGTATGGCTCGGCCTTCGAAAAGCGCTACCAGCACTACGAAGCCATGGGCGAACGCGGCGAAATGAAGGTTTACAAGCGCATCCCGGCCCTCAGCCTGTGGCGCAAGATGCTGACCATGCTGTTTGAAACCGGCCACCCGTGGGTCACTTTCAAAGACCCGTGCAATATCCGCAGCCCGCAGCAGCACATGGGCGTGGTTCACAGCTCCAACCTGTGCACCGAAATCACCCTGAACACCAATGACGACGAAATCGCCGTATGCAATCTGGGTTCGGTCAACCTGGCAGCCCACATGGGCGCTGATGGCAAGCTGGACGCAGAAAAACTGCAACGCACCATCCGCATCGCCCTGCGCATGCTGGACAACGTCATCGACATCAACTTCTACCCGGTGAAGAAGGCGCGCAATTCCAACCTGAAACACCGTCCGGTTGGCATGGGCATCATGGGCTTCCAGGACTGCCTGCACATGAAGCGCGTACCGTACGCTTCGCAGGAAGCCGTGGAATTTGCCGACGAATCCATGGAAATGGTCGCCTACTACGCCTACTGGGCTGGCACCGAGCTGGCCGAAGAACGCGGCCGCTATCCGTCGTACAAGGGCAGCCTGTGGGACCGTGGCCTGCTGCCGCAAGACAGCATCAACCTGCTGGCAGCCGAACGCGGCGGCTATCTGGAAATGGACCGCACCGAGCGCCTGGACTGGAACGCCCTGCGCGAACGCATCAAGCAGCACGGCATGCGCAACTCCAACACCCTGGCCATCGCCCCGACCGCAACCATCGCCAACATCATTGGCGTGTCTGCCTCCATCGAGCCGACCTACCAGAACCTGTTTGTGAAATCCAACCTGTCCGGCGAATTCACCGTCACCAACGAATACCTGGTGCGCGACCTGAAGAAAGCCGGCCTGTGGGATGAAGTGATGGTAGCCGACCTCAAGTACTTCGACGGCAGCCTGGGCCGCATCGACCGCATCCCGGCCGACCTGAAAGCCATCTACGCCACCGCTTTTGAAGTGGACCCGAAATGGCTGGTGGAAGCGGCATCGCGTCGCCAGAAGTGGATCGACCAGGCCCAGTCGCTCAACCTGTACATGGCTGGTGCATCCGGCAAGAAGCTGGACGACCTGTACAAGCTGGCCTGGATTCGTGGCGTGAAAACCACCTACTACCTGCGCACCCTGGCAGCCTCCAGCGCCGAGAAATCCACCGGCAAGGGCGGCGAGCTGAATTCCGTGGCCAGCGGCCTGAACCCGGCCTACAACGCTGCAGCCGAACAAGCCGCTCCGGCAGTCGAGGTGGACAACACCCCGGCCACCGACGCCAAATTCTGCAGCATTGACAATCCAGACTGCGAAGCTTGCCAATAAGGCAAGCAAGCAGGATGGGCTGATGCGCAGCAACAATCCGGACGGCACCGGAGCAAAGCGACGGTGTCCAGCCCGCAGGGCGCGTGAAGCCTGCCAGTAAGCAGGCAAACAAGACGGATTGACGCGAAGCAAACTGGCCACTCACCCGGCCAGCCCATTTCCAAACCGCTTGCCCGCAGGCGGTTTCCGAATGGGGAAGTGTAAAAGCAAACAAAGGCGCAGCCAGCATGGCCAGCCCTTATCTGAACAAAGCCGACAAGGCCTTAACAATCAGAGATGCCCATGACACTTCAGGAATTTTTTAACCGTTACAGCCAGGCCTACTCGGCACTGGATGCGCGCGCGGTTTCGGCCATGTTCACCCGGCCCTTCACCGCCGTACACCACGGCCAGATTGCCACCTTTGGCATTAACGACGAAGAAACGCTGTACCAGACCACGCTAGGCATTCTCGAGTACTACCGCGCCCAGGGCGTCACCAGTGCCAGCTGCTATCTGGCCGAAGTGCTGCCTTTCGGCAGCGACCTGGCCACCGTCAAGGTGCGCTGGACCGCCCGCCGCCACAATGCCGAGCCGTGGATGTTTGCCACCGGCTACCACCTGAAACGCGAACACGGCGAATGGCGCATCTACGGCCTGGCGCAGTTTGAAGAACACAGTCATCCGGCCCATTAAGCCGGACAGGCTTCTCAAGCCGGCTGGCCGCAGCCGGTTTCGGAAGACCGAACCAACACACGGGGAGTACGGCATGAGCACCACCCTATTCTGCAGCGCCAGCCGCGCAGCGCAGCATCCGGAACAAGACCGCTTTCGCAAGCTGGGCCTGGTACTGGTCGACCTGCCGCAGCCGCTGCGCGACACGCCGGCCACGCCCCGTACCGCCATCCGCATCATGCGCCAGAGCGCCATGCAGCTGGAACAAGCGCCCTGTCAGCCCGACAGCGCCACCAGCACGCATGCCCTGCCCGGCGCGCAATACCAGATCCAGTCGGCCGCCCCACAGGGCGTAGCCGGCAAATAAACACGGAGAATGCAAAACATGTTGAGCTTTGACGATACCCCGGTACAAAAACCGGCCGTTCCCTCCAGCAACGATAGCCAGACCGGCGGCCGCGTAAACGCCGTCGACAAGAAAGTCATCAACGGCACCACCGACGTCAACCAGCTGGTACCGTTCAAGCACAAATGGGCCTGGGAAAAATACCTCGCCCAGTGCGCCAACCACTGGATGCCGCAAGAAGTGAACATGCAGCGCGACATCGAACAGTGGAAAACCGGCCAACTGTCCGAAGACGAAATGCGCATCGTCAAGCGCAACCTAGGCTTCTTCGTTACCGCCGACAGCCTGGCCGCCAACAACATCGTGCTGGGCACCTATCGCCAGATCACCAGCCCGGAATGCCGCCAATACCTGCTGCGCCAGGCGTTTGACGAAGCCATCCACACCCACGCCTACCAGTACATCGTGGAAAGCCTGGGCCTGGACGAAGGCGAAGTATTCAACGCCTACAACGAAATCAAGTCCATCCGTGACAAGGATGAATTCCTGATTCCGTTTATCAATGTACTGTGCGACCCGGCCTTCAAGACCGGCACCCTGGAAAACGACCAGAAACTGCTGCGTTCGCTGATCGTGTTTGCCTGCATCATGGAAGGCCTGTTCTTCTACGTCGGCTTCGTGCAAATCCTGGCACTGGGCCGTCAGAACAAGATGACCGGCGCTGCCGAGCAGTACCAGTACATCCTGCGTGACGAATCCAGCCACTGCAATTTCGGTATCGACCTGATCAACACCATCAAGCTGGAAAACCCGCAACTGTGGACCGACAGCTTCAAGGCCGAAATCGTCGAGCTGTTCAAACAGGCCGTGGAACTGGAATACGCCTACGCCGAAGACACCATGCCGCGTGGCGTGCTGGGCCTGAACGCCAGCATGTTCAAGGAATACCTGCGCTTTATCGCCAACCGTCGCATGCAGCAGATTGGTCTGGATCAGCTGTTCCCGGGCGTGAACAACCCCTTCCCGTGGATGAGCGAGATGATTGACTTGAAGAAGGAGAAGAACTTCTTTGAGACGCGGGTAACGGAGTATCAGACTGGCGGGGCGTTGAGCTGGGATTAATCTCGATGTCATAAATCGGAAAGGTTGAAATTTGCAATCTTGAATTTCAGCTATAATGCAAAAAATCTTCCCGTAAAAAAGCCCTGCAAGTGCAGGGCTTTTTTACAAGCAAAATACTACAAGTAATTTTATAGCAGGAAAACCAAATGTAATAATGATTACAGCCATTAACAATCTCACCACAAAGCCCGATTCACAAAGGAGACCAGCAGATGGATGCAACACATGAAAGAAAAGAAGCGATTGCACCAAAATTAATCATTGACACGGACTTGTTAAAAAAGATCGCATCAAGCTTTAATGGCCTACCGATTACAATGGGACCGGATGGGGAAATGCTATCACCTGGCATTGTGGACCTACTTGATGTCGACAACACCACTTCTCACTGGACACCCTATGACGAGCGCACTCGCATGCTGGTGCTTGCTGTCGAAGCTTGCCGTGACATCACGTTTTACGCAGAACAATTAATTGACACTAAGGTACGACGGAGAGCCATGAGGGCAGTCACTGTACCAGTATGCAAACTCATGGATGGTACAGCGCTTCTGCTAACGAGGATGAATGACGTAACTTCTCGCGACACCCGTAATCGGTGGCCAATCACAGATCAAAAAACATACAACGAAATAGCAAAGCGTCTAAGAAAAAAACATCTACAGGGTCCTATCCGCTGGGTTCGCAACAAAATTGGAGCACACCTTGATGCCGAAGCTTTTACGGTGGGTACAGAGTATCTTCATTTAGATGCAATTATAGCTGCCTTTGGAGATTGCCTAGTATTACTAACATTGTCGATGAACTATCCATCAAGTTGGTTCAGTTGGATCCGCCACATCGGGACATCCCCTGATGGGCATCAGCGAATCATAGAAACAATGTTTGAATATCCGATATGCATTCGTTGGATCACCGACATAAATGGACATCCTCTTGGTTTAAGCAGTGCCATTTTAGCTCAAGACCCCAGACACGAACTTCAAGATCAAATACTAGAAGCCATTAATTTATACAACAAGCTAGTAAAAGCAACTGAAACAAAACTTCCACTCATCACAACAAACCAAAAAGACATTGACACTGAATTATTTCAGAGCGACGCAGAAGGCAATAAAATTCTTAAAAGAATAAAAATATTTCACCCCTCTGACAATTAAAATTCATTGAATGATTAATTCGCAAAGCACTTAGTAAAATTTAGAATATCTAAAAAATAAAAACCAAATCGCGGGTCTCGCCCTGCTGGCAGCATCCGCGCAGCGGATTCGGGACCTGAATCACAAGGCTGCGGGGAAGATGGTCGCTTATGGCTCGCCCATGCCCACGCCGGCCAAACCAGCACTGTCAGTTGGCCGACACGCCCAACTCATCACCCAGCCATATAGCGCGATCAACATCATCACCTCCACCATCAAGCTACCCAAAATGAAGATTAATGGCATGAACAATAGCGAGCCAAAGTGCAGCGCCAGCGCTGCGGCAAAATAATGCAGCGGTGCTTCCACACAGAGATATCCCATTGAAAACAGGGTCAGCAGCAGCTTGTGCCAGGTGGGCTTGTCGAGAATGTAAAAGGTGAGCGCGTGTATCCATGGCACCAGCAATAACAGGGCCAGCACAAATTCCAGGCAGGAGTGGTGATAGTCGGATAGCGAATGGCTGAACGCCGCCGGCATCACGCAGAAATACAGGCAAGAACAACCCTGGATAATGGCGAGCAACCGCAGTAAATAACGTGCGGGCATGCGCTCCTGGCTAATGACGAAAGACAGCAGCAGCAAGAGCAAGGCGGCCAGCGCATTGCCCCAGCACTGCCAGAACGATGGGGTAGAAGAAGACAGCTCCAGCCAGGGTAGTGCCAAAGGCCGCATCCACCCTTGCTGCACCCGCAAGGCGGACACATCAGCTATCCCCCCGGTCAGCGCAATACTCCAGCGCGTCAGTGCAAACCATAGCCCGGTGATGTTGGGTAGCAGCTTGAGCGTTACCAGATTGCATAGCAATGGCAAGCCGATGATCCAGGTCCAGCGTGTGCGGCTGAAATGCTCGATACGCATGGCGCGGTGCATCCTGATAAGGCCACCGCCATGCCCTGTGTGGCGCATGGATTTCAGCAAGTCCAGACGTTGCTGCGTATTCATGGCAGATCCCAGAATACGGCCGTGGTCAGCCCGCTGCGTTGGTAGTAAGGGCTATGGTAAAGCTCCACGCCGGCATGCAGCCCCCAATGCTTGCCCACCCACTCGCGCCAGCTTAGCTGATATAGCTGGCTATCAAACAGCTGCCGGGGTTGATTGTTACCGATTGGCATATAGCCTTCGCCGCCGGCATTGATGGCCAATGTCACCAGACGCCAAGCGTTGCGCCCGTAGGTAACCGCACCATAACCTTGCATCGACGCCACACCGCCGGGATTGCTGATCGTACGATGCACGCCACCCTCGATCACCCAGGGTGCCGCAAAGTAATAGACCAGGCCCAGTGTCAGGATGCGGTCGCTATAGCCCTGGCGGTTGTCGTTGTAGGCAAGGCCAAAGGTGGTCACCAGATTGCGCTCTGCCAGCCATTTGCGATTGAGTGCCGCACCATAGTGTGTGCCTGGCCAGAAAGTGCCGCTGCTACTGCGCCCCAGCTCCAGCCGGCCGAACCAGTCGGGATTGAAATCGTGGTTCCAGCCGCCATTCAGCGCGACACCATGCTCGCCAAAGCGGCTGTCCTGTTCGGCAATCCAGTCAAAAACATTACCTGCATTGCTTTGCCACACCCCTGCAACATACACACCACTCCAGCTGGGATTGCCCGCGCTCAAATGCGAGCGGGTAGTACCCAGCTCGATGCTGCGTGCCTGGGTGTATGCCGAGTCGGCGGTGGGTTCCGCCGGCGCTTCTATCGCCTCGGTTTCTTCTGCCGGGGCGGATGCTTCTTCGTCTGCCGCCCATGCACTTCCAGCTTGCAGTAGCAGGCAAAACATCAAACATGCTGCTTGTTTTCGCTCAATCATTCGCTTCCCCTTCCGCCGCGCTACCCGGCTGCAAATATTCAAACCGCAGGTTCTTCCCTGCTTTGGCGGTCACGCGCCAGGCGTCCGGCAGTGCCTCGACATTGGCCCTGCCCGCCAGCAACACCGGCTGCGCCGCAGTCTTGGGCAGGAGCCAGCTTTGTCGCTCCAGCGATGTCGGATTGCGGGCGT
Organism: Aquitalea sp. FJL05; assembly: GCF_003852595.1. Classification (NCBI taxonomy): domain Bacteria; kingdom Pseudomonadati; phylum Pseudomonadota; class Betaproteobacteria; order Neisseriales; family Chromobacteriaceae; genus Aquitalea; species Aquitalea sp. FJL05. The sequence continues at coordinate 18,348 of NZ_QAJS01000001.1, read as the reverse complement.
CGATACTGATCCAGGAGGCCTTCTCGTCTGCAGCTGGTGCTACCTGCCAGACGGTTTGTTCGCGTTGCGACAGAAAGCGCGCCAGCTGTGTCATGGTGTACCAGCGAAACACGCCTTGTTCGCTCAGCTGGCGGGTCTGTTCCAGCCATTGCGTCGCCGCTTTTTGATAAAAGTAGACCCCCGGCGGGTGGAAGTAGACCAGCCGGACCTCATGCTGCTGTGTCGCGAAGCGAGTCATGGATGCAAGCCAGGCGGTCATCTGCGCATCGGAAAACTTGTTGCGCACGGCCTCTTCGAACGAGGCGACATCACCATTGGCAGACACCGGGAAGGCCCATGGACGGCCATGCATGTCGGCCGGATCGATATAAGCGCGCGTGGGCCCCATCGACGAGTTGCCCACAAAGTAATACGCCAGCACACCGTTATGGCGCAGCCAGGTGGTTACCCACTCCGGATGGTGGCCGTTGGGGGCCGAATATTCGGTCAATGGCTGGTTGATGACTTGCTCAAGGTCCTGCTTGTTATTGTTGAGGTAAGACGTCCACTGCCTTCCGTTATGCTCGTTGATGTTGAAAGCGAAATAGTTGTGAGCCCAGCCGCCATGCGCGCCGACCTCATAGCCCAGCTGATGCAGCCGCCTGATCCAGCCTTGTGCGGTGGTGTTGTGGGCGACATCCATCCCCAGATGATCACCCGGGCTATTGTTGTCGGGGCCGGAAGTAAAGTGGACCGAGTAAGGCCCCTGCTTCAAAAAGCCCAAATCTTCCAGCATGCCCAGATAAGGAATCGCATTTTCTGCATCCACGTGCCAGTTCATCACCAGCCCACCGATGCCATCTGGCACCGAGGCCAGCTGCGGCAGGTGCAGCACGTGTCGGTTGAAGAAATTGAGATAGGACTGCAGCCACAAGCCATCCGTACGCACACGCAAAAAGGTGACCGGCAAGTTGACGAACAACACCTGGCCGCGTCCGTAGTGACGCAGCCCCGCAATCAGAGACCCATCCTTGCTCTTGGCGAGCACCTGCCCCGGGAAGTTGCCACGCGTAACCAGGTAACTGAAAACCGCCTCGTCATAGCCATAAGTAGCCGCCTGCAGCAGTGGCTCCGTGCTGCCCGGGTAGGGTTGAAAACGCCCTGGCGCAATACCCAGTGCCTGCACCGCAGCGGCAGGCATCAGCATCAGGTCGCTACGTACCATCGCCTTGCCCATTTCCTGGTAAAGCAGGTAGTCCACACCCACCAGCCTTGCCAGCGCAGGCTTGTCCAGAAAACGGCCTCCGGCATTTTCGGTGGCGGCGTCGTAGTTGATCCATAAAGCCCCGCCATCCTGTACGTACTCCTCCAGCACCCCTGCCAGGGCGGCACTGATGCTGCGATGAATGCTGTCAGGCAGCACAATCCCGCGCAGGCGGGCACGCTGGGCCGCATCCATGGCTACCAGTTGGCTGGCGGTGATCTGAATCATCGATACGCCGGCTTCGCTGGCTGCGTCCTGCCAGGCCAATACGTATTTGTGACTGGCCTGTTGATCTGGTAGCAGCAGCGCGATGAACGCGCTCGGTGGTCGCTCTTCTTTTTGCTGTTTCAGGTGCCACACTGCTATCGCAACCAGCACCAGACCCAATAGCAACAACCACCATACCCAATGTGGCCAAGATCGAAATCTGCTCATGACTCGCTTCCTTTTTGTTCTGGCAGGTCCAAACCTTGTGTCAGTCCCTGAAAAACCGCTTCTTCCAATATGTTCCAACGGGTGGTATGGCGTGCTGGTGTGGCATGTTGCAGCCAGATCTGCGCCACATCGCTACGCCGCTCTTTCAGCGCGGCCAACACCAGCACGCCCCACGGAAAATCCAGCTTGTTCTTGTCTTGCAATAACCAGGGGAGCCCTTCCCGCGCTAACCAATCATCAAAAGAAGCCTGACCTGCTGGCGCTGGCAGCCCCGCCATATGCGGAAACTGCTGTGCAGCCGCATCCGGATAAAATGCCAGTGGCGGCTCATGGCGCGATGCCACACGCCAGCGTTGCTTGCCGCCATCCCAGAATGTGCGTGTCAGGGCTTTTTCCAGTTGCCGCATCCGCTGACAGCCGTATCCGGAGTGAGTACAGTCGTCACGCAAGGCTGTGTAAACTTCGGCGTTATCCATCAGGTAAGCCAGGCGGGAGCCTGTCGTGTATTCGTAAACCCCACCCTCTACCCGGCGCAAACGCCAGAGCGCTTTGCGCGCGCGCTCCAGCGAAGAGCGCAAGGAAGCCGGCATGGCCTGCGGGGCATAGCGTCGGGATAACAAGGAAATCCATAGCGCCAGAGTGGAGTCGTCGGCATCGGCGGCCGCCGAGCGCCGCCAGCCACCGTTGGCCAGCCGCTCAAAGCGTGGAAAGCTGCCATTGCCTTCCTGTCGGGGCAGGAGCCAGGCGACCCACGCATCGGTGACGGCATCCGTGGACAACCCCAGTTCGCGCGCCGTCAGCAGGGCCTTCATCGCAAAATAGGGGTCGACATGCTTCCCCCCCTTCTGCAGCAGGATGGCCCCATCCTCAAGCTGATATTCGGGTAGGTGGAGTTCGCCATCGGCCAGGCAGGCCGTGGTCCACATCACCAGCAACAAGCACAAGCGTTTCATAGGCTGAGAACCTTTCCGCGCGTGCGCGCCCAGACCGTGCCATGTACCACCAGCGGCAGCTTTAGCAAGACGAATCGGGATGACAGGCTGCTTGGCGCATCGGGTTTACCCAGCACAGAACCGGCTGCAATGGAAAGCTGCCGGTCGGCCACGATGGGGCCAGCAATACGGCAGTCGCTCTGGCAGAGCACAGACTGATCCGAGATGACGGAGCCGGTTATTGTCACCTGGCACCCCAGGTACACCATGCCAGCGGCCTTGATGCTGCCGTCGATGTAGCAGCCATCGCCAATGTGCAACTGCCCGCGCACCACCAGATTACCGCGCAACAGGCTGTGCTCTGGCAGCGTGAAATCGCCGGCAACCACCACACGTCGCATCGCTGAGTTATAGAAAAGGATATTTGGCAGACTGCAGATATCCACCTCCTGCCCTGGTGCGGGAGCGGAAGAAGGTGATGCGGCCATCAGCCCTTCCCGGCCAAGCAAGATGGTGGGAGCCTGGATGCGCTGAAAACTGACAGGGCCATCGATGCATAGCGTTTGCTCGGCCACCACACGGCCAAACAAAGCGCACCCCGCAGCCGCGTTGATACGCTGTGCACCAGCCCAGCGCAAGATGGAGCTGTCCTCGCCAAGGCTCAGTTCACCATCGGCCAGGACACTGCGCAGAACCACGCCCATTCCCGTTGAAACATCACCATTGCAATACACTTCCTGCAGGCAATTGAAGCCAGCCGGAATACGTAAGCTCCCCTGCGCAAGGACTTCCTCGGTAACTGTCGGCCGCATTTCGCTTTGCAATTCGGCGAAGCGAGCGTTCCAGTCCTTGTTGACGAGGTCGGAGTCCAGTGCGCTCACGCGACTGCGGTAATTCGCGGCGAAAGCATTGGCATTACCCGTGTGCAAGCGGTCGATGCCCAGGGCGGCGATATCCGTCTTTTGATACAGCTCCAGCAGGCCGGGCAGCAAAGGCGCAAAAAGCAGCAATAGCACGCCCAGTACATAAAATAGTGTGCTCATGCGGCCTGCCCCCGGTAACGCTTGGTCTTATCCCAGTGCAAGGCCTTGTTTTTCTGGAAAGGCTCCAGCAGCGATTGCGCCAGCGTTGCTCTGGCAATCGTCACCAGGCTGACCAAAAAACCAAAGATGGCAAAGGGCAGAATACGCAGCCGTCTACCGCTGCCATCCAGATAGCAGGCCACGCCTATTTCAAAAAAGGCAGCAAAGTTGCCCATCGCGCTGTAGCACACCAAGGCCATCACCAGCAGGATGCCTGGCGATGGCAACATGCTGTCGAAGAAGAACAACACCAGCGTCACAGCCCAACCCAGCATGAGCAATGGCGACATGGCATAGGTGCCCAGTAGCAGCAGCCCATCCACCTTTTCGCGTTGCGGTATGCCCCTTGTTGTCAGCAGCCGTCCCACATGACGTGCCAGCGCCTGGTTATGGCCACGAGTCCAGCGCATCAATTGCCGTATGCGTACCGGCCAGCTTTCCGGTACTTCCTCATAGCATTCCGAACGATTGGTATAGGCCGTTAGCCAGCCGCCGATCAGCAAGCGATAGGTCAGATCGGTATCCTCGGCGAGTACATCGTCGTGCCAGCCACCCACGCTGTTCAGCGCTGCCACGCGGATGCCCCCGACGGTGCCACCGTATTGCGGCACCAGTTTCATGTTCATCCTGGCTTGCTGGTCAACCTGGTAGCCACCTGCCCGCTCCATGTCCAGCATTCTGGTCAGCAGGTTGGCTCCGGGGTTCAAGGGCACCACACGGCCCATCACCGCCCCGACTTCCGGATCGAAAAATGGCGCAAGCAGTTGTTTGATCAGACCGCGTCCCGGCACATAGTCCGCATCGAATACGATGAATAACTCGGTGTCGATCAAGGCGGTGGCATCTTTCAAGGCTGCCGCCTTACCCGGCTTGCCTTCTGTCCGGTGGAAGGGGCGAATCACATCCGGCCGACTGGCGGCAATGCGGTCGATGATGTCGCGGGTACCATCAGTAGAGCGGTCGTTGACCGGCATGATGATCATGCGGCCCGCCGGGTAATCGCTATCCAGCAGCGCCTCCATGGCATCCGCGATCACCGCTTCCTCGTTATGCGCGGCGATGAAAACCGTCACCGCCGGCCACTCGGCGGTCTCGATATCGAGATAAGGATGGCGCTGATGACCGAACAGGCGGTTCAGCGTGAACACCATATGCCGCACGGCATAAATCATGATCAACAGCACGATGCCGTAAAGCATCAGCGTCAGTACGCGTAATACCCAGACGCCAGGCCCAGGCCCCTGGCGCAGCAGCAGCGGATCATCCTCCTTGCCAACTGTGCGCAAGCGCGCCTCTTCAATCTGTTCCTTGATCAATTGCTGCGTGCGGCGCAAGTCCTTGCTCTCCTCCGCGCCCTTCACATGCACCGAGGGCGCGCTGGCACCCTGTGTAGGCGGGGCATCCAGCGGCAAGGCCGCCAATGCAGCCTGGTGGACGGTATCGGCATGCGCCACCGGCTGCCGTGCCTGCATTTCGTGTGCGCCTGCCATGGTCAGGCTAGGCGCAGCCAAAGAGAAACAGCACAGCAGATAGATGCAAATCTGGATACATCGGCTCATGCTCATGTTCCTGCTACCGTCGCGACGGTCGCTTCCGGCACCTGGGTGCACCCGCGCAAGGACGGCAAGGAAGACACAATAGCGGCAATGCGGCGGCTGGCATGTCCATCGCCATAGGGGTTGTGTGCTTGCGACATCTTGAGATAGGCCGCTTCGTCATCCAGTAACTCGCTGGCTGACGCCACGATGCTTTCGGTTTCCGTCCCCACCAGTCGCGCCGTACCTGCTGCCAGGGCCTCTGGCCGCTCCGTGGTATCGCGGGTAACCAGTACCGGCTTGCCCAAGGCCGGGGCTTCCTCCTGTATACCGCCCGAATCGGTAATGATCAGGTAGGAGCGCACCATCAGATAGACGAATGGCAGATACTCTTGCGGATCAACTAGGTGAATATTGGCCACCCTGGACAGCAAGGCATATACCGGCTCGCGCACATTGGGATTCAGATGGACCGGGTAGACGAAGTCCACTTCGGGGTAGCGTTTCGCCAGCACAAGCAGCGCGCGGCAAAAGTTTTCGAACTTCTCGCCAAAGCTCTCGCGCCGGTGGCCGGTGATCAGGATCATCCTCGAGCCTGAGCGTAAAAACGCAAAGCTGTCGCTCATCTTCGCCTGCAGATGCGGCTGCCGCTGCAGCTTGTCCACCGTCAGCAGCAAGGTATCCACCACACTGTTGCCCGTGATGAAAATGCGGGCAGAGTCCACCCCCTCCCGCCGCAAGTTGCAACAGGACTCCTCTGTCGGCGCGAAATACCACGTTGACAAGGTATCTACCACACGGCGATTCATCTCCTCCGGCCATGGCGAAGACAAGTCACCAGTACGCAAGCCTGCCTCGACATGCCCCACAGGAATCTTGCGGTAAAAAGCGGCCAGGCTCGCCCCCAGGGTGGTAGCCGTATCGCCATGCACCAGCACCACGTCGGGCTGCACCTGCGCCAGTACCTGGTCTATTTCCAGAAGAAGCAAAGCGGTAAGCGGCGCCAGGCCCTGTGCCTTGTGCATCAATTGCAAATCATGATCCGGCTTTACATCAAACAAGCTCAGCACTTGATCCAGCATCTCCCGATGCTGTCCGGTCACACAGACCTGAGATACCACGTCAGGGCAGTTTTGTAGCGCTTGCACAATCGGGATCATCTTGATTGCCTCTGGCCGCGTGCCAAATATCGTCAACACTGTAATCACACCGATCTCCTCTCTGATTTTTCGACATCACATATGCACTAGGCATCCAGAACAAGGCATGACACCCCGGGTGTCGATCCTGCTTCTGCAACGACAATTTTTGCACATTGTATTTAAGGTATTGAAACAAATTGCTTAAAATGAAGTTAAAATTTTGCCGACCAACAAGGCCGACGCCATGAAATCGTACAACGTCAGGACATTTCGGTACGTCCGTGTCAGCTGAAGGTGGTTAATCCCTATGCATTTGCAGGCTTAACTGGTTAAAAGAGAAATAAGAGACTCATTTTTACAAGTTTGGGCTACGGATGACTGTTTTTCCCTGCTCCGTACCAATACAGCAACAAAGCATCAGATATGCTCATCAATCAATGATATAAATTCATGATGCTGCTGTTTTTTGACCATAAAAACCAAAAATGACAAAACAAGCTGATAAAAAATACCGCCAAGGCCAATGCTCGGGAGCGTGGCATTTGATGATCAGCCCAGGCGGTAGTCACATCACTTGATGTCGATTCTGTTCATGTTGATCCAGCCGCTCGGTAAGGGGCTTGAGAGCATTTGCAGCCAGGACAAATGGTGTTGACCGGTGGCAAGCCTGCGGGTGGCGGGCGGTCTGTAAAGGCTCTGCGCTATGACTTCTTGATGTGACTTAATGTATGCCGGCCAAGCGAGAAGAGGCTTTTCAATTGCTTGCCACCTACTGAGATTTCGGTTAATTATTTTTGACTTCGCCAAATTTGGTGAAGAATATTTTTCAGGAAGTGTTATGTCGGAAAATAAAACAGAATTATGCCCGCAGGATAGAAAGATTCTGCAAGAGCTGCAAAAGAATGCCCGGCTGTCCAATGCCGAACTGGCTGAGCGCGTAGGGCTGTCCGCATCGGCCTGCTGGAACCATACGCGTCAGCTAGAGGAAGATGGCTATATTCAGGGCTATGTGGCACTGATCAACCAGCAAAAGCTGGGGCTGCGGGATACCGTGCTGATTGAAATCACGCTCAATGCGCACGAGGAAAATACGCTGGCCCGCTTTGGGGAAGAGCTGGCGGCCTTGCCAGAGGTACTGGAAGCCCATCTGGTGTCTGGTGAATATGACTATCTGATCAAAGTAGCCGTGGATGGCACGGCTGGTTATGAGTGCTTTCTGCGGGAAAAACTCTACCGGATTTCCGGCATTCGCCACAGCCGTTCGCTATTTGCCTTGCGCTGCATGAAGTCGGTGCCATCAGTACAGGTATAGCGGCAGCGGTGGCCATGGCTGGCCACCTGCAGGAACCATCGTTTCCACGGTGAAGTTGGCACAACGACGATTGCAGCCATTGCAGTGTGAAATGACCTGCGTGCGATGGGGGCGGCGTTGCACGGTCATGCCCACGCCCCCCTGCACTGCGCCTTACGACTGCTGGGTTTCGTACCAGCCCTTGGATGCATTCACCACCTTCACCACCAGCAGCATGACCGGCACCTCGATCAACACCCCCACCACCGTGGCCAATGCTGCGCCGGACTCGAAGCCAAACAGGCTAATAGCCGCAGCCACCGCCAGCTCGAAGAAATTCGACGCACCAATCAGCGCCGACGGGCAGGCAATATTGTGCTTCTCCCCTACCAGCTTGTTCAGCCAGTAGGCCAGTGCCGAGTTGAAAAACACCTGAATCAGGATAGGCACGGCCAGCAGTGCAATCACCAGCGGCTGGCGGATGATGGCCTCCCCCTGAAAAGCAAACAGCAAAACCAGCGTGGCCAGCAGCGCAGTGATGGACCACGGCCCGATCCTGGTCATGGCAGCATCAAAGGCTTGCTGCCCCTTGGCCAGCAGTAGCTTGCGCCACAGCTGCGCCAGGATGACGGGAATGACAATGTAGAGCAGCACCGAAGTCAGCAGCGTGGCCCAGGGCACGGTAATCGACGAGATGCCGAGCAGGAGCGCCACGATGGGCGCAAACGCGAAGACCATGATGGTGTCGTTCATCGCCACCTGGGATAGCGTGAACAGCGGGTCACCATTGGACAGCCGGCTCCACACGAAAACCATGGCGGTGCAAGGCGCGGCGGCCAGCAGAATGAGGCCGGCGATATAGCTGTTCAGTTGATCGGCCGGCAGCAGCGGCGCAAACCAGTGGCGGATGAACAGCCAGCCCAGAAAAGCCATGGAAAACGGCTTGACCAACCAGTTAACAAATAGCGTGACGCCAATGCCGCGCACATGCTGCCTCACCTCATGCAGGGCAGCAAAATCCACCTTGACCAGCATCGGGATAATCATCACCCAGATGAGCAGACCGACCGGCAGATTCACCTGGGCCACTTCCATATGACCAATGGCCTTGAACAATCCGGGCGCAAGCTGCCCCGCGCCGATACCAGCCACGATGCAGAGAAAAACCCACACCGTCAGGTAGCGCTCGAAAATGCTCATCGGCGTACCGGCAGCCGGCTTGGCCGTCACTTCACACGGGGTATTCGTCATGAGCACTCCTTATAAGCCAAGGGCTGTACGCACAGCCGGTACCAGACGGGTGCGGATGTCATCGCGCACAGCCAGAAAGCTTTCCAGCGGCTCGCCATGCGGATCGTGAAAGCCAATATGGATACGCTTCACTGGCCGCGGGAAAATGGGGCAGCTTTCCTTGGCGTTGTCGCAGACGCTGACCACCAGGTCGATGTCCTGATCCATCACCGCCTCGACAGTCTTGGGAACCAAACCATCAGTCGGCAAACCGGCTTGCTTCAGCGCCTCGATGGCACCATCGGCCACCTTGGGCTGGGGACTGGTCCCGGCAGAGATGGCACGCACCAGGCCGGCCAGTTCGTGATTAAGAATCGCCTCCCCCATCTGGGAGCGACAGGAATTGCCCGTGCACAGGACAAGGACGGTTTTAGCTGTAGTCATGGTTTTCATTCCGGAGAAGCAGGATTCTGGCTGCAAGACGTTTTCGTCGTATCACAGGCCGCCGTCTTGGGCAGGCAGGCCTTGCCCTGGCAGCAATTATTGGTCAGGAAAACAATGAGATCATCCATCGTCCCGTACTCGGCAGAGTAGTGAATAAACCGGCTCTCCCGCTCACCCTTGATCAGGCCGACACGGCTAAGGTGGGATAGATGGAATGACAGTGTGGCATTGGGGATGCTCAACTGTTCGCCAATGGCGGAGGCATTTATTCCCTTGGGGCCAGCCTCTACCAGCAAACGGAAGATCGCAAGGCGTGACTCATGCCCAAGGGCAGCAAGAATTTCAGCGGCATTTAATGTTTCCATATTTCCATTTTTATGGAAACCTTAAGCAAAGTCAAATGACGTTCTAATGCTTCACATCGGAAGAAGCGGACTGCTACATCGGTCATTCCGCCATATCGTTTTCTACTTATGGCAGACCGACGTGGCAGCAAGCAAAGAAAAAGCCAGCAGATCAGCGGAAATCCGCGTCAGTGCTGGCTTTTAGAGGTTCTGGTGGAGGCGGCGGGAATCGAACCCGAGGCCGTTTTAAGCCAGTTCTATGTTACAGGGCCGATTTCGAAAATTTGGGGCCGATTTGGGGCAATCGCTCCCCAGTTTTTTCATGCCGAAGCCGATCTGATAGCCCCTTCACCCTACCACCACCCTACCCCGTCTGCGCCCCCGCCAGCTCCGCCCCATGCTGCTGCATCAGGCACAAAATCGCCGGCATGGCCGCGCCCAGGGCTGCTGCAGAGGGAAAGCGCAAGGTCGCCAGGTAAGCCTCACACTGTACCGCCGGCAGCGCGGCTGCAGCAGCAGGCACCACCACCGGCAAGGCCCTTGACGGAGCCTCCGCCCGACCACCCTCCAGCCACTGCCGCACCGCCTGCCGGGCCGGGTCCGCAATCGACGGCGGCAGCATCGACAAATGCGCCTCCACCCCCTCCAGTGTCCAGATCGTCAGCTTGCGCCCACCGCGCCGGGTAAACACCCCGGTGCTGATATTATCCAGGGTAAAGTTGCGCAGCGGCTCCCCGCTCAGGTTGAAAAACTCCACCCCCACCCGAAAGCGGCCCGGCCTCAAATGGCGATTGCTGTACAGGGTATCCTTGCTCACCCCCAGCAAGCCTTGCAGCTGCTGATTGGTAAATACCGGCACACCATTGAACCGCGCGCAACCAGCCGGCAAGGCATCCGCCACCGGCAGCGGCACCGCCCCGGCCAACTGCAAGGCGCGCTGCTCGCAAACGATAAAGTACAGCCGCGCCTGCCTGCCCTTGTCGTTGCGCTCAACCATCGCCAGCTCCTTGGCCATGGACAGAGAAATCACGTAATCCTTGCGATTGTGACCGCCCTGCATTTTGCTCCCCGAAACTGGGGAGCAAACAAAGTCCTTGTTTTCAATGAATTTATACTGAGCAACACGATCCCTCAGCCAAGTTGCGAAATCCTTCCCCACCTCCAGAAACGCATGCAACTCCCGCGCATTCACGGCAGGCACCAACAGGCCGCCGATCTCGTAATCCACCACCGGAATCAAAGCCTGCATCACTCAGCCCTCCCCGTTCAGTGACAAGGCCGGCACGGCACAGGCCAAACCAGCCGGACAAGCACAGCCCACCTCATCCGCCTGCACATTGATGCAGTTCTGGATATCGTCCGCCTTGCCACGGATGGCACGCAGCACCTGCCGCAAGATGTCCGGCTGTGTGGGTGTGGGAGATTGGTCAACAAAAGCCTCAGCACAGCGCGCCATGGCCGCGATCTGGCCAAAGCCCTCCTGTGACAGGCAATCCATCAGCTCGACAGCGTGGCGCAAGTCGCGGATGGCAGGATGATCGGGGGAAATGGAAAGGGATTGAGCAGCCATGATGGCCTCCTACAGATAGTTCAAGTTCACCTCTTGTTCAGAGAGGCGGCCGGGGGCTTGAACACCGCTGTAGGACGGCCCATAGCTTTCCCCCGAAGGGTCTTGTATCACTACGGACGCCCGGCCATAGATGGTCATTGTCCTGTAGCTCAAGACAATTCGGAAGCTATGGATGCAAAGATGCCGCTATTGTCGGGCATGTTCTGACAGCCTACAGGGTGTGTTCAGCACCTGAAGCCACTGTAGGTAGTTGAGAAAAAAGGGAAAACTGACCAATAGGCATGGCAGAAATGAAAACAGCCAGTGGATGGTCGCTGATTGGAAAGCAAAGACCGAGAGATTGAACACTACAGCATGACGGTTCAGAAATAAATTCAGCGGCTGGTGAGCCCATGTAGCTGACAGCCAAGGGAAAAGTTAACTATGAAAGTCAATATGATCAAACACTATTGACATCCTACCTATCTGGCATAAAATTGAATTTTATAAAAATACCGAGCGATACTGTGAGCATAACTCTTGAAATGCTTTTGCAACCTGCAAAAAAGTCAAACACAATTGCTGCCGTACAAATTGAAAATTTGTGGGGAATTGGCTCAAATATAAATATTAACCTTGATAAAAAATTCAATTTTCTTATTGGGAGAAACGGGTCTGGAAAGACAACAGTTATCAATTTGATAGCAGCTGTTCTTTCAGCCAATATTGAAAAATTAGAAAAAATTGAATTTGATAGAATCACAATTCACCTAAGGCCTGATTCCGGCCAAAAAAAACCCACAATCACTGTAAGAAAAAATAACTCCCCTTTGAGCTTGAACGGTGTGATCTATGAATTCAAAACTTCGCAACGAGAAAATCCAGTTCAAATAGCAATCGAATTGCCACAATCAGACTCTCTTACCAAGAGTAGAAACTTCAAGGTACAACTTGAGCGCTATTATCGTGATTCATTTGGCGCTGTGCAAAGAAATCTGGATTCAATGATCCAACTGTGCTGGCTTCCTCTCCATCGCTATCATGAAGACAATGCACCATCAGGAGATCGACGAGGTGCAACTCCAATAGATCATAAACTAAACATACTAAATAACAATCTGGTTCGATATTTTTCAGAACTACAAGGGAAATATTCTGAAGAAGTAATTGAATTTCAGAAAAACATTTTGCTATCCGTACTCACTCACGAAAAAAAGATGCGGTCCTTGCATTCTCAACCAAGATCGATGCAAATGAAGAAAAAAATTCACTAACAAAGCTATTTAATCTACTCGGTCTTGATAAGAAGAAATACGAATCAAAGTTAAATTTACATTTTGAAAAATTTAACACAATATCCAAAAGAGCTGAAAATGCAGCCGTCACTGTGGATCAATTTGCCATCTTATATAACACATGGCGCAGCCATTCATTTGTGCAAGAATACAAAGAATTGCAAAAGAAAGAGTCAATTATTTTCCAAAGTAAAGATGTTTTCTTAAAAATTCTTAACGAGTTGTTCGATGGAACAAAAACTGCTCAACTCTCCGACGGAAATGAATTGTATTTCAAAACAAAGAATGGAAAAGAAATTAACATCGAAGATTTGTCGTCTGGCGAAAAGCAACTTTTGATTATATTAGGCGAAGCTCTTTTACAAAAAAGTGATAGCTATATTTACATTGCAGACGAGCCAGAATTATCACTTCACATTTCGTGGCAGGAGAAGCTAACAGCATCAATTTCGCAACTAAATCCGAATGCCCAAATTCTATTTGCAACACATTCGCCTGACATCGTGTCAATACACGGAGACAATGCAATTGAAATGGAGGCATGCTTTTCATGACCTTCATGAGAACTATTAGTGGCATTAAGAATTTTAATAAATTTCACAAGGTGGATTGGATATTTTACATTGAAGGGAAAAGATTTTCTGAAAAGGAAACTTATGATGAAATTTTCTACCAAGCCACTCTTTCCGAAATAATAAAGGATCGAAAATTTAAAATTAAAGTAGTAGGCAGCCGAAGTGAAGTTCTTGATTATCATGCAAAAATTGCAATTGAAGGAATTGAAAATAGCATTGCAATCGTTGATAATGATCTTGCAGGAATCAATCACTCTCTTATTGCACACAATAAACTAATAACAACTTACGGATACAGCTGGGAGAATGACTTCTGGAGCGAAAAGCTATGCTCAGAAGTTGCAATGAAGCTAATTCCACAATCTGGATTTATAAACAATTTAAATAGTTCGGGTGAAAATATTATTCAGCACACTTACCGCATAGCAAGCAACCGAGCTGCAAAACTAAGCGTGCTAGACTCCTGTGCGCACATTTTCGGAAAAGCACTCCTCCAAAAAAATGGAGGCAGTTGTGGTATAAGCATGAACAACAAACTGCCATGGATTATTTCTCACAATGAGATTGGTAGAATTATAAGAAAGGCGAAAAATTATAACATATTTGATTGTGAAGTATCAAAAGCAACTATCGAACTAGCTCTGGGACAGATTAATAAAAAAATAATTCAAGGACATCTTTGGGAAAATATATCTATAACAATGATAGCAACGCTATATAAAAAAATTACCAATGAGAGGTCCGCACCTAACGAACTAATAAAATCGCTCGCATTCGGAGAGTTCAAATCCAACCCTTTAAAATACTTGGATGATGATTTCGTGGAGCACCTTAAATCGCACATTGAAAATATCACCTAACATCCAGGATGTCCTTAAAAATTAACAATTCAGGAAAATGGCAAAAGCCTAATGCGATGCATACATCGTATTAGGCTTTTTTGCTCGCCTCATATCTTATCAAAAATAAACCGCAACATACTGTACCAATGAAATATTCCATCCTGTAGCAAAACCCTGAAGACCGTGATCTTTCGCGGCCAGCCAGCAGAAATGTACAATTTAATGCCAACCGCGTAGCACCTCTACAACACAGGGCTAAAACCATATCTCGTTGCAAAACTGCATCAACACCCAGATGCTTGTCTTTTAAGGCTTTCCAGTTTTAGCCAAAAATAAACCTGTCTAGCCAGAAAAATTTTAACCTCACCGAAAACCTTATTTGGCGCGGATTCCGCATTTTCCGAACACTGTCAAGACTTGCCCCGTACTGGATACGCCACGATAATTACGTCTGTTAAATCATGATTTTGGGTTCGCCATCACCCCATAGCTAATGCAGGCCGTCCGGTCTGATACAACCCTCCATCAAGGAGTGGAGATGGCAAAGAAGGAAAGCGCAGTCCACGCGTATAAGTGGATCAGGCGGGCAGCATTCATGCTGCTGCATTACGGCAGTCACCTGCAGCACCCCGCAGAAACGGAAAAAGCTCAACACGATCATGTGATCGTATTGAGCTTTCCGGTGACTCTCCCAACCCATCGAAAGAAGAAGGAGTCAAAACCCACCAGGTAAGGTGAGGTACAACATGAAGAGGCATTCAGCGTTGCAGCGCTGTTTGCCTCTTTTTGTAACTCACATTCTAGATTCATCCCCGCGCCCTGTAAACGCTCCCCGGCCACTCCGCGCCACACCAAAACATCTCAAATACATCACCACAACCCCACACGCCCACCCCGCGCGGCTCTCCCGCTCACCACCACCCGCAGCGCCACGTTGCACAGATCACACATCGCCACGCCCGCTCACTCAGTAACACACCCTCACAGTGGCCCGGTAGATCCACTCCATCAGCCCCCAGGCCAACAACACCGCACCGCCTGCAATCACCCAATTATTCACCCACCGCCCGAGCAGCTTTTTCACTACCAGCGCAAGCAACAGCGCGATAACGCTGACAATGGCAAAGATGATCTTGCCTGTCGTGCTTGTCATCTCCATTGCATCCTCCCCTTTCATGGCACTCGGCCAACCCGGCCGACTCACCCTTGATGTGAGCGTGTCAGCCAGGTGGTCTGCGCCTTCCCGGACAGTCAGTCCACATGCCCCTTGGCCAAGGCTGTGTTACCCGCCACATACTGCTTCCACGCTGCTATGGTATCGGCGACTCCGGAGCACAGCGATAAGGTGCTGCATCCATGCTGTTTACACAGGTTTTTTGCTGCTGGTAGATGGCAGGTAGTTGCTTGCGTGCATCCTTGTTGCCATGGTGGGCCGCAGACAAGCGCCAGCGCAGTGCCTGGTAGTTGTCTTGCGGTACGCCATGGCCAGTTTCATACAGGTGGGCCATGAAGTTTTCAGCGGCGGCATTGCCTTGACTGGCTGACAGTCGCAGCCACTTTTCTGCAGCCACATAGTCGCGTGCGCCACCTTCGCCGTTGTAAGCCATCATGCCCAGATACAGCTGAGCCAGTACCTGGTGCTGATCAGCCGCTTTTTGCAGCCAGTTTCGGGCCTGCTGCATGTCTTGCTTCAGGCCTTGGCCGTTGTAGTACAGCACACCCAGCCGGGCCTGTGCCTGGGCGTTGCCCTGGTCTGCCGCCTGCTGGTACCAGTGTGCCGCCTGGCTAAAATCCTGCTGCACGCCCAGTCCGATGCGGTAGGCATCTGCCAGATTGTTTTGTGCTCTGGATTGCCCTTGCGTCGCGGCTTTCTGATACCACTGCACGGCCTGCGTAGGGTCTGCCTGCTTTCCTTTATCGGCCTCATACAGCAAGCCCATGCCGAATTGGGCATCCCGATTGCCCTGCTCGGCTAGTGGCTGCCACAGTGCCCGTGCGGCCGCAAAGTCGGCATGTTGATACGCCTGCATGCCCTCATCGAACCCGGCAAATACATAGGCGGGAAGCAGTAAGGCAAGAATAATCAGGATGGGTTTCACAGGCAGTTACTGCTTTCAAGAATGGATGGGAGATATTTACTGTCCTCGACAGTCGCGCCTGCCGAGAAGTTTAATCAACAAATAAGCCAAACCAACCATCATGATCAGGTTGGCTACAGACAGATAGCAAAGGTAAAGGATATGGGATGGGTCTGACAGAGGTAGCTCAGCCATGGCGCGCGTAATGAATACAGCGGACAGGGCAAGCGCCACCTTGGTGGCATGATGGCGGTAAATCAACAGCAGCAAAGGCACGGTAAGCACGGCCATGATGAGATGTATCAACATGCCTTCAATCAGCAAGGCAGCCCAAACATCCCAAAGCTGGCGACTGCTGGTCCAGGGAAAATGTGCGCCTACCCAGTTGGAAATCAGGTAATGCGGTGTATTGCAGCCCCAGCACAGCAAGAGCACAAACAATGCCCCCAGCTTTAAAGCGTCAATAAAACCGCCTAGTAGCTTGTGCATTTAACTAACCTCAGTCAGCTTGTTGCGTGTTGACACGCAAAGGATATATCTCCCATGAGGTGACAATCCCATTAGCCAGTGCATCTCCCATCTCGGGCTTGGCGCATTGTTCCTGTCGCTTGCCTTTATCCTCTGTGCCCTGGCACAGCATTACTTTTTGCGTGCCAGGCAGAATGCTGGCATCCCGGTGATAAAAGGCGATGTAGCCATGATGATTGGGAATGTGCACCCACTGCTCCACCAGGTCGGGGTTGGCCTTGCCATCGCTGTATTTAATGACCCAGTCTTTCAAGTAGCCCATGCGCCCCACTTGCAGGCTGCCATCGGCCGCATAGTTGCCATGCAGGCCGACAAAGGTTTTGTTCAGTGGCTGTTCATCGGAGTACTGCCGCTGCACCCCGCCCAGAAACATGCGAGAGCAGGAGGAGATGCAGAAACCGGACAGCGCGGTATTGAGCTTGTGCGCACGGATGAACTCCCCCACTGCATAGCCGCTGCGGGCATCGCCGCCGTTTGAATTTTTCAGCACCACCGTCGTAATGTCCGGATGGCTCTCCAGCGTACTTTCCAGCACGCGTAGCTCGATGCCGGTAACCGGCCCGGACATCAGCATGGCCTGGCCACGCACTTCCACCTCCATGGCCTGTGCGCCACCTATCACCGCCAACAGGGTAAAGCCAGCTACCAAACTTTGCTTCATCGTGTTTCCTTTGTGGCGGGAGACGGCCCTGCATTGGATGATACAAAATCAGCGCCCAGATACATCCGCCGCAGCACATCCGCCAGGTTCTTCACCGGCTCGTTGCCGGGGGTATTGGGTAGCCGGAAGGCCAGCAGGCCAGCCTGGCGCACGGCGGCGTCGCGCTTTTTGTCTTGTTCTTCTTTACCACGGTGGCTGCTATCGTCCAGCTCGATGACCGCCACCACGCTCAGGTCTTTGCGGCACACCACAAAGTCCGCCACCTTCTGGCGCATGGTGCCAAATAGCGCATTGTTCTGTTCGTTGGCCCCGCCCTTAACGCTTAGCAACTGGCTGAAACCCACCTGGGCCAGCACGATAAAGTCTGGCGACAGGTGCTCCACCAGCCGCCAGTAACAGCCCTGCTCACGCTCGGTCAGCAGGCTCGGGTTTTTCAGGCAGAAGCGTGCATTGCCGTAATCCATCGGCTTTTTAACCACAGGCGGAGACTTCAGCTCAGGCGGTGCCTCGGGTGCAGATGCCGTGCGTGGTTCTTGCCTGAGATCGGGCCGCTTGCCACGGCCGCGTGTGCCACGTCGCCGCCTGGGCATCATCATGGCCAGCACACCCACAATAGCCATGAAGATCAACGGCCATTTGATCGCCCACATGATGGGTCCCATCAAGGATGGCGCAGGGATAACAACCGGCAAAGGCGGTACTTGTTGACTGGCCGCCTGCGCTGGCTGCGGAGTAATAGCCTCCGCGGGCGGCAAGGCTGGCGTGGTGGGCAGTGGCTGCGGCGTGGCCTGCGCCGGTGTCGAGGGCTGCACCACTTGGCCAGGCGCGGGTTGCCCGGTATTCATGACCGTACAACCGGGGTAATTGCTATAGATGGGCCGACCGGTTTGCGGGTCGGTACAGGTGTAAACCTGGGCGGCTGCGCTGGCGCTGGCCAGTAGCAGGGATAAGGATAATGCTTTAATCATCCAAACATCATATTGCTAAATGATAGTGGCCGCCAGAAGGCTGCACGCCTGTTCTGCTGCAGTCCGTTGATAGCCTGCAACGACGCATTCAACGGAATTGGCAAAGGAGGCAACTCGATCATTCTAGCCCCCCCTCTATGTATTAATGGCCATCCGTAGAACTACGCATTCATG